>NZ_JAUBPI010000012.1:0-101995 GCF_036700645.1 Microcoleus sp. S36b_A4
TGACAATATACAGCCTCTTTCTGAGCTTCAGATAGGGGCTTTGTTGTTTTTGCTGAAGTTGCCCTACCTGTTAAACTGTAGTTTATACCATTTTTTTAAAGATGTGATAGAGATAAAGAATGTAAAATCCAAGACCATCCGGTGAGAAAACCAATGACGCGAGCGGTGAAAGATGCCAAAATTTCACAATAGAACAATAAACAATATTCTTTGGAGGTGGAACAGTTAATGAAGTTAACTCCTTCTAAACGCCGCTTTTATCAATCAACAAGGTATGCGGGCTGCAACCCTTCTACAGTCTATCTCGTAGACCTCTTTGTCACCCCCCCAGAAACAAGCTACAAAACTCTATCTCCAAGAGTATTCATTATTAGAGTCCCGACTTCTTAAAGAAGCCGGGACTCTAGCTACTTTTACAAATTGCAACTCATATCCCCAGATAATTGACTGAAACGGGCATTTTCCCGATAGTCTACCGGACAATCAATCACGCAAGGGACATCTTGAGCCAGGGCTTCTTTCAGAATCGGAATAAAATCGGTTGCAGATTCCACTCGATAGCCTTTTAAACCCATACTTTCCGCAAATTTCACAAAGTCGGGATTGCCAAATTTGACGAAATCGGAATGACCAAAATAATCTTGCTGCTTCCATTCAATTAACCCGTAACCGCCGTCATTAAATATCAGCGTCACAAAATTAGTACCGACTCGCAAAGCAGTTTCTAACTCTTGGCAATTCATCATAAAACCACCGTCGCCGGTGGCTGCTATTACTTTGCGATCGGGATAAACGAGTTTTGCAGCCACCGCACCGGGAATCGCAATTCCCATGGCCGCAAATCCGTTGGAAATCAAACAGGTATTCGGGCGATCGCAATGATAGTGCCGCGCGATCCACATTTTGTGAGCTCCCACATCAGAGATCAGAATATCTTCCGGGCCCAGGACTTGCCGCAAGTCGTAAATGAGTTTTTGTGGCTTAATCGGGAAACCGTCGTCGGCTGCATATTGTTCGTAGCCAGCGCGAATATCCGCCCGCAATTGCTTAGCAAAAGGGTCTACTTTCTCCATGCGATCGGCCCGCTGCAAAATTTCATTGAGGGAATCAGAAATATCTCCCACAACTTCTATAATAGGAATATAACTGCTGTCAATTTCTGCTGGCAAAGATCCAATGTGAATAATCGGAATTTTTCCTTCTGGATTCCACTTCTTCGGGGAATATTCAATCAAATCGTAGCCGACAGCAATCACTAAATCCGTTTCTTCAAAAGCACAGCTAATGTAATCGCGTTTTTGCAAGCCCGTCGTCCAAAGCGCCAAAGGATGAGTGTAAGGAATTACACCTTTGCCCATGAAAGTATTAGCTACAGGAATATTCAATCGAGTAGCAAATTGTGTCAAAGCATCGCTGGCGTTAGCGCGGATCGCGCCGTTTCCTACTAAAAGCAGAGGACTTTTTGCCTTGGAAATTGCCACAGCGGCTTTATTCAAGCTTTGGTAAGCGCCAAAAGTTTTTTCGCGGTTGTCCTTGGTGAGTGGCTGTCCTTCAGCAGGCATTGCTGCGATGTTTTCAGGTAAGTCAATGTGAACTGCTCCCGGCTTTTCACTTTGAGCTACTTTAAAGGCTTTGCGGACAATTTCTGCCGTCGTGCTGGGGCGAACAATTTGAGCATTCCACTTAGTAACTGGCGCAAACATGGCGACCAAATCTAAATATTGGTGCGATTCTATGTGCATTCTGTCTGTGCCGACTTGTCCGGTAATTGCTATTAAAGGAGCGCCGTCTAAGTTGGCGTCAGCAACTCCTGTCATTAAGTTAGTTGCGCCAGGGCCCAAGGTGGACAAGCAAACGCCGGCTTTGCCAGTGAGACGACCGTAAACGTCTGCCATGAAAGCGGCGCCTTGTTCGTGGCGAGTAGTAATAAATTTAATTGAAGAGTTTCTCAGGGCTTCTAAAACTTCTAAATTTTCTTCTCCAGGAAGTCCGAAGACGTATTCGACTCCTTCATTTTCTAAACATTTTACCAATAGTTGAGCTGTGTTCATTTCCGTTTTTTTCCTCGGTTTATGGGGGTTTTGGGTCTTTTTAAACCGATCGCAAAAATACTAAATGGGAATTTTTAACCGCAGGTAAACGCAGATAAACGCAGATTTATGTAGATTTGTGCGATCGGTTGATAGAGTGGGAGCTTATTTCACCCACACTGTTTTTATGTTAACAAATTCGTGCATTCCTTGGATGCTCAATTCGCGTCCGTAACCGGAGCGTTTGATGCCACCAAAGGGCAATCTGGGGTCGGATTTTACTAAACCGTTGATGAATACCGCGCCGGCTTCTAGTTCGGAAATAAAGCGATCGCTCTCTGAGTTTACTCTAGTCCAAGCTGACGCACCCAAGCCAAAAGATGTGCTATTTGCCAGTTCGATCGCCTCATCGATGCCTGCAACCCTGAATACTAAAGCTACGGGCCCGAAAAATTCTTCTTGACGGGCAGAGGCTTTCGGCGGAATATCTGCCAGAATAGTTGGCAAGTAGAAATTGCCGGCATTCTCTGACAATGGGCTGCCACCTGTCAGAAGTTTTGCTCCCGATTGGATGCAAGTTTGCACTTGATTGTTCAAGTCTTTGAGGATTGCAGGAGTAGCTAAAGGGCCGATATCTGTTTCTGGCAACATCGGATCGCCTACTTTTAATTGCTCGAATTTTTCGACAAATCCTGTGATAAATTCGTCGGCAATCTCTTCTGCTAAAATAAAGCGTTTGGCGGCGATGCAAGATTGACCGTTATTGAGCATCCGGGATGTCACAGCAGTTGATAAAGCTGCTGCTAAATCGGCGCTGGACATCACAATAAATGGGTCACTTCCTCCCAATTCCAGGACTACTTTTTTCAAATTTTTGCCCGCATTTGCTGCCAAACTTTCACCCGCTGGTTCGCTACCGGTGAGAGTTGCTGCTTTTATGCGATCGTCCGCAACGATATCAGCTACTTTGTCGGCGCCTACTAACAAAGTTTGAAAAACTCCTTCGGGAAAGCCAGCAAGCGTAAAAATTTCTTCGATTTTCAAAGCGCACTGAGGCACGTTGGAAGCGTGTTTGAGCAAGCCGACATTGCCCGCCATCAGTGCTGGCGCCGCAAACCGAAAAACTTGCCAAAATGGGAAATTCCAGGGCATAACGGCTAAAATAGGACCCAGCGGTTGGTAGCGGACAAAGCTGCTGCTAGCGTCGGTGGTTGCGGGTACGTCTGCCATAAATTGAGCGGCATTTTTGGCGTAATAGCGGCAAACTAAGGCACATTTTTCCACTTCGCCGAGCGCAGATTTGAGCGTTTTGCCCATTTCCAAGGTCATCATTTCAGCGTAAATTTCGCGATCGCGCTCCAAGATGTCGGCAGCTTTTTGCATCCACAGGGCCCTCTGCTCAAACGGCAGTTGGCGGTATTTTTTAAAAGCTTGCTGTGCTAATTCCAGCTTAGCTTCTATTACCTCATCCGCGATCGGCTCGAAAGTTTTCAGCGTTTCTCCCGTTGCCGGGTTGATAGTAGCAATAGCCATTGTTTCATCTCCTGTGTGAAAAACACAAAACTCCCTGCTAGTTTTGAGCCGAGGCAGGGAGTTGTATCAAGGTATTACAAAATAGGAATTTACCAGCCACGTTTTCTTTCAGATGTTGCCAAGTTGCAACTGCCGCGATTTGTTTAAATTTCTCTACTTTTAATTATAGTTCAGAGTCTCGATCGCAAATCTTAAGAAAATTTGTCTTTCTGAAATCACGCACAAATCACCAGAACACGCTAGACGGCCTGTTCTGTTCCACAAAAGTTAAATGTTCTTGTGGGGCGTCCCGCCCCTGACAGCTTGATTCACAATTAAAGGTGCAAGATGGAGGAAATATCTTGTCGGGTATCCCGCCCGCCTTGCATTCTCAAGAACAGGCTTTCCGGCCTGTTCCACTACAAATTTCTCAATTCCTCTCCCTCAAACAGACTGTTCCTGGACGTAATCCTGCACGTAAGACTGATAGTAATACCTGCTGCCTTTATCGTTATTCGCCACCATTCCCAACAGCGGAATTCCCGCCATTTTCAAATCTTCAAAAGCCAACACCAGCGCCTCCCGCTCAGTTTGATGCAGCCCTACTACCAGCATCAATCCATTAGTGTGAGCCGCCAACAAATTCGCATCCGCCAAACCTAAAAGCGGCGCAGTATCGTAAATAACCAAGTCAAAATGACTTGACAAAGCTGTCATTAAATGCTGCATTTTTCGGGAAGAAAGCACCTTTGTGGGATCGAGAGGAACCGGGCCGGAAGTTAACACAAACAAATTTTCATCGCGGGGCGATCGCACAATCACCTGTTGCACATCCACATCATCAGCAATAACATTGTGCAAGCCTTGCCAATTCGGTAAACCCAGCATTTCGTGTACCTGCGGGCGCCGTAAATCCCCATCCACCAACAGCACTTGCTGGCCCATTGCAGCCGCCGCCCGCGCCAGATTTACTGCTACCGTAGACTTGCCGTCACCTACTTGACAAGAAGTAATTACGCAAGAATTGATCGGAGTTTCAACGTTTAGTAAGCGAATATTCGCATTGAGCGATCGAAAAGCTTCCTGAAAAGCATCCGTCGGCATCGGCGAAATTGCCACATCCACCTGGCTTGCCTCAGCAGGAGGAAGTCTCAAAATTTTATCGCTAGCAGGAATTACCCCCAACAAAGGCAGGCGAATCGACTGTTTAACATCCTCTGGAGTTTGGAACACCGTTTTATTTTTAAACCGTTCCGCCAACTGCGCCGCCAGCATACCAAACAGCAAACCAGCCAATCCCCCCAAAGCCAAATTCAAAGGCATAATCGGAGCAACAGCCATCAACTCGCCATTTTTGTTACGCGGAATTTCCGGCTTAGCAATAACTTCCCAAGCCACCTCTTTTTTACCCACAGCTTCAAGCTGCAAAGCTTGCTGTTTTGCCAGCAAACCATTCAGCGTACTGTTAGTTAAATCCAACTCGCGCTGCAAATCCGAATAGCGCCGCAAAATCACCGGTAATCCTTGAGAGTATTGATTCAACTGCTTAGCAGCTTGTTCCAAAACTTGATTCCGCACGCCCAGCACCTGAATTAAATTAGCAGTACCAATAAACTGCTCGATTAACTTAATCCGCACCGGATCTTGAAAAGTTAGCACTTGCGAACTTACCTTAGCCAAATCAGTTCCCAAAACCTGTTGGGCTTCTTTCTTCAACAAAGGAATCAGGTTCTTGCGCTGTTCTCGCAACAATTGCATTTGCGGAGTTTCGTCTGTAAACGTAGCCGAGTTAATCGCAATTTGCCCTTCTAATTGCTGCAATTGAGTCAGCATCGCTTGATAGCGGGGAGCTTGACTTAGAGCCGAGGCCATCAGCGCTTGCTTCTGGTTCAGTCCGAGCTGATTTTGTAGATTGGAATAGAGCAATCTCTGCTGATTTAGCTGCGTTTGCGCGTCCAATCTTTGCGCTTGCAGTTGGCTGATTTGCTGCGCCAGTTGTTGGGTTTGAATTTGCGGGTCGATGAAATTGTACTGCTGCCGCAACTTTTGAATTTCTGTTTGCAGAGCTTGTTGGCGCTTTTGCTGGTTGGGAATTTGCGATTTCACAAAATCCAGAGTCTGACTAATTTGAGTTGTGGTATCTTGCACGCTGTAGTTGCGGTAGCCTAGCGCAACTTTTTCCAAAACAAACTGAATCTTTTTCGGGTCATAATCCCGATATTTAACTTCTATAATCTTGGTATTTTTGAATCGATTAATTGACAGCCTGGTTTCCTGAGACAACGGCAAATTATCTGCTTTTTGGTTCAAGAGGTAGTTGTAATTTATTTCGGGATACTTAGCCTGCAACTGTTTAATAATCGGCGACATTACTTGCGGGCTTTGCAAAACTTGAATTTGGGATTCGTAGTCAAAACCGCCCTTTTCTTGCGTCGCGGGGGCCGCTGGTTGCAGTTTCAGCTCACCCGAGTATATTTTAGCTAAAGTATTTTCCGTAACGGCTGGTTCTACTAATAATTGAAACCGCCCTTCGTACTCGCTTTTTTGATTTAGCGTCCAGGCAAAAACCCCGGTGGTTACTGCCGCTGCTACGCCGATGACTAAGATGGAGCGACTGCGGCAGACTTCCCAAAAACTTAACTCTTCTGCCTCGGTTTTGTTTCTGCCTAAAAATTGATCTTCTTCATAAAGCCCAGAAGACAGTTTTTGCAGATTAGCGGCTTTTTTATGATTAAACAGTGCTACTTGAGATTGTTTCCCTGGTTTCATTTGATTTCTACAACTTATTAGTTTAAACGTCTGTATTGGTAGCGGAGTTTCAGGAAATCGGTTGATTCCTAGATATTTCATTACCAAACCGCAATTTTTTTTATAAAGCGGGTTTCTGAGGTCTTAATGCCAGTCTATTCAAATTACCGAAAAATATCGAACAACCGAAATATTCCTAACAGCGGGCTGAGGGGAGCGAGAGTCCCGCCTACATTATCAGAGAACGTAGCGCGACCCGATCGCCTTACCATAATTACATCATTATTTTGCAATTTGGGATTAGTTTCTTCATTGGCAGTTGCGGAAAAATCAACCTTAACATTTAGCTGCGAAACGGTGCCGTTAGGATTGAGGCGAATTAAATTCACCGAATCCATTTCGGCCCGCGCTTTATTAAAACCTCCCGCTGCTACCAGCGCTTGATTTAAAGTAGTGTTGGGCAGCACCGCAATTGCTCCCGGTTTCACGACTTCTCCTACAATGTTCACCCTAATCGTATCCGGTGAAAAATTAGAATTAGCAACTTGTTCGTCTTGGGTTGCATCGAGATTTTCGGCTTTGGGGACGATTACTGTATCTCCCTGTTGTAGCGCTAAATCTTGAGATACATCTCCCCCTTCCAAAAGTTGCCACAAATTCACATTAATAATTTGTTCTGTACCCGCCCGCGTCAGGCGGCGAACTTGTATTTGTCTGATATCAGCTACCGGCGTAATGCCGCCCGCCATTTTAATTGCCCTCGTTACAGTTTGCTGCAAAACAGTTTCCCCGCCGTTGGTTTCCCTGGCAGCAAACAAACCAGAATTTTCCCCCATTTCATTCTCTTGTACCCTACTTTGAGCCTCTTTTGCCAAAGTATAAGTACCGGGGCGAGTTACTTCGCCCACCACAGCAATATTAATTGGTTGAGTGCTTTGTCCGGTAATGTTAGCTACTGCTAAAGTCGGTGCTTCTTGGCGGTTGAGGCTAGTTACAGTGGGAATAAATATAGTATCGCCGTCGCGCAAAGTCATATCGGCCCGCAAATCGCCGTTTTGCAATAATTCCCACAAATCCACACTAATAATTTCTTCCGGTGCGTTGCGCTGGGGGCGGCGGATTTTGATTTGCCGCACGTCTGCTGACTGGGTAATTCCCCCGGCCATTCGCAGAGCCCGCGATATTGTTGGCATTTGAGTTCCCATTTGCTCTGCTGTGCCTCCGGGGCCTGCTGCTGAGGATATTGTATAGGCTCCGGGGCGGTTAATTTCGCCCGCGATCGCAATTTGCAAAGGACGCGGCGCCAGCAGTTTGAGGGTAATCCAAGGACGTTTGAGGTATTTGCCGTATTTGTCTTTAACAGCATTAGAAGCTTGTTCTAAGGTCATCCCGTACACCGAAACGCTGCCAATTAACGGCAAACTCAGAGAACCGTCTGCCTGTACTTGGTGTTGACCGTTGGGGCCGCTGTATTCCGGGACGTTGAAGATGTCCATTTGAATACGATCGCCCGCGCCTAAAGTGTAAACTTCCGATCGTACACTTGAAGGTTCACTTGCCGGAAATCCCGGAAATCCCGGCGTTGCGGGTACTTGTACAGGAACAGGAGAACCCGCATCAGCAGGAGGAGGAGGAGGAGGAGGAGGCATAAACTGGGCCGCCGCAGGAGATGAACCCACCGCCGCGAACACTGACACTGTTAAAAATTTGACCGTGAAACCTTTGACAGTATTGAATTTTGAATAGTTTTTGCTCGCCATCGCCTTTTGCCCCTATCCGCTTCCTACCCCGCCACCATCAAATGTAACCCAACTCTTCTAACTTGCTCAGAACTTTTTTAACACTCTCTTCCACACTTTCTCGCTCTGTGTAACAAATAATCTCAGGATTGAGCGGTTCTTCATAAGGATCGTCAATTCCCGTAAAACCCTTAATTTCTCCGGCTCTGGCCTTAGCGTACAGCCCCTTGACATCGCGAACTTCGCACACTTCTAACGGCGCTGTGACATATACTTCCACAAAATTTGGCTCCATTGCTCTAATTTCGTCGCGAATTGCTCTGTAGGGGCTAATAGCTGCCGTAATTGCCACAACTCCATTGCGACTCAGTAAGTTGGCGACAAATCCAATCCGCCGAATATTAGTATCTCGGTCTTCTTGGCTAAATCCCAAACCTTTTGACAAGTTGGTGCGAACGACATCTCCATCCAATATTTCAACTTTGCAACCTCTTGCCTTCAATTCAGGTTCGAGAGCTTTGGTGATAGTTGTCTTGCCGGAACCGCTGAGTCCGGTGAACCACAAAATAAAACCTTTTTCCATTTTCAGCCGTTAATTAGTAACTCGGAAATTATTAAGACGTAAAACTTTATAGATGCAGTTCCCTTTTTTCTATTATCGTTATTCGCGGTGTCATATTGCCAATATTGGCGCGCCAAAAGTGAGAAATCAAAATTTGCGATCGCTCCTGCGGTCATTTAGTAACAAAATTGTGCGATCGCTCCATAATTCCCGATTTATTATTTGTCAAGTATTTACACAGTAAAATTCACTTCGCGATCGCCAACGCCGAACATCTATCCTCTGGGTGCTTGTGGTCGCACCTTACATGATGAATGAGCCTCTTGCAATCTAAAATCTAAAATCTAAAATCCTATTCCCCATGTCCCCAACCTTAAAAGCAGATGTTTTAGTAGTCGGTGGTGGCACCGGCGGCACCGCAGCAGCCGTCCAAGCAGCTCGCCGAGGTGCCAAAACTATTTTAGTAAGCGAATTCCCCTGGCTGGGAGGAATGCTTACTGCCGCAGGCGTTGCTGCCCCCGATGGCAATGAATTAGCAGCTTTTCAAACCGGTTTGTGGGGCGCGTTTTTGCGGGAACTCCAGCAGCGACAGCCGGGAGGTTTGGATTGGGGCTGGGTAAGTTTTTTTACTTACGATCCCCGCATCGGTGCTGAAATTTTCGCTGATTGGGTTAAATGTTTGCCGAACTTGCGCTGGATTTCGGGACAAAAAGCTGACGATGTGCTGTATGAAGGAGATCGCATTTCTGGTGTTCAGTTTGCAGATTTTACGGTTGCGGCCAAAATCACTTTAGATGCAACGGAATTGGGAGATTTGCTGGCTTTAGCGGAGGTTGGGCACCGCTGGGGTTGGGAATTCCAAGCTGAGTGGGGAGAACCCAGTGCGCCGACAGCCTCTAATGCTCTGACAGAGCGGTATTCGGTGCAAGCTCCGACTTGGGTGGCAATTATGCAGGATTTTGGTAAAGGTGCGGCCGGGCCAGAAATTCCCGCGCCGCCAGTTGAAAATCCCGATCAATTTATCGGTGCTTGGGACGGTTACACTCCCGAACAATTTCTCAATTACGGCAGGCTGCCGGGGGGATTGTTGATGATTAATTGGCCGATTCGAGGTAATGATTATGGTGAAGGAGTTGATCGACTAATTGCATCTGAAGCATCTCGACAAGAATTCCTGCAAGAAAGTCTGTGGCACACTCAAAGTTTCGCCCGCTTCATTCAAACGCAACTTGGCCGCCGGTACGGCTTAGCACAGAATATTTTCCCGATTTCAACGATCGAACATCAAAAAAAATCTTCCCTTCTTTCTTCCTTTGCCTTACATCCTTACTACCGAGAAAGTCGGCGCTTGCGAGGGATAAGTACAGTCACAGAAAAAGATATTTTGCCTATTGTCGGTGGCAGAGTCGCGAAGTTGCCGATAAATTCTGAGGGCATTTGTGAAACAATTGCGATCGGCAACTATGCCAATGACCACCACTACACCAGTGGCGACATTCCTCTGCAGCCAAAATCGATCCGCTGGGGCGGGCGCTGGACGGGAACTCCGTTTACCATTCCTTACAGCGCCCTAATTCCTGCGAGTACAGACGGTTTGCTAGTCTGCGAAAAAAATATTTCCGTCTCTCACATCGCCAACGGTGCAACTCGCTTGCAACCGACGGTAATGAATATTGGACAGGCGGCGGGGATGGCGGCGGCTTTGTGCGCCGAATCTGGATGTCAGCCGCGGGAGTTGCCGGTGAGAGTTTTGCAGGAAGCTTTGCTGCAAGATTCCGAGGCGAGTGCGGCAGTTATTCCTTTATTTAATTTGACACGGGGGCGATCGGACTGGCTGGATTGCCAACGCTATTATCTCGATCGACCCCAAGCATATCCCGCCAGCGGCGAATGTCAGGAGTCAGTAGAGAAACAAAGCAGTCAAACAGCAAATACCCAAAGCCAATTTTCTGGCATTTTCCGTCGCCTCGGCGAACAAGACTGGACACTAACGCTGACAAGCCCTGCATCCTTAGCCGGTCAAACTTGGCAACTCGTGACTTTGGACTCGGAAACCGACAGATTTTTACAGAATTGTGAAACCGAAAAGCCTCTGACAGTATGGGGCAGGCTGAATTCGGCAGGTGCTTGGCTGCTGGCGGGCTCAGTAGAATTGAAGGGGTAAGGTTTTTTGCAGAGATCCGAAAAATTCACAGAAATTTATCCTGATCGATCGGGGAGGGCCCGTATCAGTTAATAGACACTGACACGGATACTAACCCCATGCAAACTTACACACCAATTGCTTTACACAGTCTTTTGGGCGTTACTTTGAGCGCCACTGTCGTTCGAGCCTTTGAATCCCTAGTCGGACTGCTCGAAGTTGCCACCGCTTCATACATTTTATCCGCCCAAACCGAACAAAGGGGCGATCGTTCTCCAGAAAGAGGCAGCGGACGCCGAGAGTTCATTGAGCCTAATCTTTACACTCATCAACTACAAGCATTTTAATGACATTGGACGAAAGCTATTTCCGTTATTGAGTTAGTTTCTGCCGCCCGTGTCGAGCGCTCAATCTGATTTCCTGGGATGCTAGTTTTTTAGGTTTCCAAGGCAACTGCATTTCTTGTTTACAGTCATTAGGCTCTTCTTTTATGTGAGTGATGATAGCATATAAACCTTAAACCGCCATCTATAGAGAGATTGAATCTCCTATTTGGCGGTTTTGTAATTATTGCAACCGTCTGGGTAGTGCAATTAGGAATTGTTTTATTAGTGAAGCCAGAGATTGTATTTATTCGCTTTTACATCGACTTAAGACAGCTCTCATATATCAGATGCTACGCATCTAAAGTGTCTGTTGCTTCGGGAGGGGGAGATGGTGAGAAAGGGAGAGGGAACGATAATTTTCCGCTTTTTATACAAGGATTTTAGGAGACAGTTTAAATGCGCGATAGCTTAACTAAAGCCTGATTCCTTCTTCCTTTGTCCTTCTTTTTCTTCTTCTTCCTTCTGATTCCTGATTCCTGATTCTATAGTTTGATAATTTCAGGAAAATTAATCCTGATCAGCCTGGGTAATCTCGTATCTCTAAATAGATACTGACACGACGAATACTACCCATGAAAACCTACACTGCAATTGCTTTACTGAGCCTGTTGGGCATTACCTTGAGTGCCAGCGCCGCTCAAGCTTTTGAATCTCCACTCCCCATTGTCGAAACTGCCACCGCCCAATATATGTTATCAGCCCAAACTCAACAAAGGGGCGAGCGTGGTCCTGAGAGAAAGCGCATCCGCAGAAATTTTACTGAGCCTACTGTTTACACTCATCCGCTACAAGATTTCTAAGGGCATCGGACGCAAGTGATGACCACAACTGAGTTGCTTTGGGCCGTTCATTGGATCACTCGATCGGATTTTCTGGAATTCTAGTTTTTCAGGTTAAGCGACAACTGCACTTTTTGTGGACAGTTCTGAGGAGATTCTTTTTTGTGTTAAAAATGTTACTATATAAACGGGGAACCGCCATCTACCTAGAGATAGATTTAAGTATGTGGCGGTTTTGTATTGAAAATGCTTCAATTAAACCAGCACTAACCACAGGCCTCTGAGCATCTGGGTTTTTCAACCAATATCCCTCGCCTTCCACGCCTTATTTTAGCGTTGCACAATTTGACGAGGATTTTTGTGGGGTGTCCTGCCTGCTGTGAAAATACAGCGGACGGGCTACGAGATCCCATCCCACAAAACCATCAAAATCTTCCCGCAATTATGCAACAGCCTTATTTTAGTAGATCGAACCGGGTTTCGGCCTCCATGACTATTCAAGAATTAGGGGCTCGCAGTCACCTCAAATTCCTGGCATCGCAACAGTTATTTACCTTCTCCCCCCCACAGGTAGGGTTTAATTTTCAACCGCTGCACTATAATTAACTTGCGATAACTAACTTATATATAGGTAAACTGTCAGCGCAGAGGGTGCAGCAATCTACTTAAATTGGCCACCAATAAGAACCACTTATGCGGTGTGGATAGCCTTTAAGCCCATGCCCCTGTTACCTCAGGGAAATTAACTAACCTGAATATTAGGGTAGCTGGCAAGCTTTCCGGCGACAGTCGGCTATGCTTGATTCGGCGCTCTCGCAATAATTTAATGGAGGATGACAAAATGCCTCCAAATTTGGCTATTTCGGGGATAGTGATGAAAAATGACTCTTTGGATCTGGTCAAAAGCCTCAGCCCTAGTGCAATGGATCAGATCATGCTATATCTGGCGTTTAGCGCCATGAGAACCAGTGGGCACAGGCACGGGGCGTTTCTAGACGCGGCCGCAACGGCGGCTAAGTGTGCCATTTATATGACTTATATGGAGCAGGATAACAACCTGCGGATGACCGGACACTTGCATCACATTGAGCCTAAACGGGTGAAGGTGATTGTTGAGGAAGTCCGGGAAGCTCTGACTCAGGGAAAATTGCTGAAAATGTTGGGTTCCCAAGAACCTAGATATTTGATTCAGTTTCCTTATGTCTGGCTGGAACAGTATGGTTGGATGCCGGGACGCCCTCGCATTCCGGGAAACAATTTGACTGTAGATGAAAAAAAATATCTCGAAAGCAAGATTCCTCCGAATCCCCCAGACGCTCAACTGATCAATTCTTTTCAGTTTATGGAGTTGATCGAGTTTCTGCACAGGCGATCGCAAGAAGATATGTCTCCAGAAAGGCGAATGCCTTTGAGCGAAGCTCTAGCAGAACACATTAAGCGGCGCTTGATATATTCTGGGACAGTCACTCGCATTGATTCTCCTTGGGGAATGCCGTTTTATGCCCTCACCCGCGCTACTTACTCTCCCGCAGAGCAGGAAGAGCGGACATTTACTATGGTGGAGGATACGGCTAGATATTTCCGGCTGATGAAGGATTGGGCGGAAAAACAACCGAAGGTGATGCGAATTATGGAGACTTTGGATATTCCGCCGGAACGGCTCGACCAAGCTCTTGAAGAATTAGATGAAATTATTCGCAATTGGGCCGATCGCTATCATAAGCGGGGCGAACCGACGATGATTTTACAAATGGTTTTTGGGCCGCAAGACGACGCTTAGTTTGATTAACTATTAATCATTAGTCATGAGTTGATTGCTTGATACTAATGACTAATGATTAATAGCTAATAGCTCGCAAGGCAGAAACCTGGTTTCTCTGGAAAAATACTGCGTTAAGACCTTGAATTATCGTAACAAAGCCGGTTTCTTGGGTCGCGAATGCGTCCTAGCTTAACTAAGCTAAAAAAGCTCTCCAGGTCGCCGCTAAAATAATCGCTGCGATCGCTCCTATGAGTGTATTGAAAAAATTTACCACCTCGTTCGTCAGCCATTCAAACTTTGATTGCACCGTCGCCCCAATCACACTCTCGATGTTCGTGGCAATAAAAGCTGCAATAACACAAAAAACCATTCCTGTCAAGTCTATTAAACCGACGGCCCAACTTAAAAGCGCAATCAAAATTGAGCCGACAATACCTGCGATCGTTCCTTCCAAACTTACGGCTCCTTCAGTACCCCTAGGTACAGGCTGCAAACTGGTAATCAAAAAAGTCCGCTTCCCGTAAGCTTTGCCGATTTCACTGGCGCTGGTATCGGAAAGTTTGGTGCAAAAACTCGCCGCGTAACCCAGCAATAACAGGGAAATAGCATCTTGTGGCACAGGCATCTTGCCTGTCTCTCCTAAAATAGATAATACCAAAACTCCCACAGCGCTCATAGTAGCGGTCAAAGCAGAACCCCAGACATTTTCCGGGCCTCGCGCGCCTGAACGCTTTTCGGCTATGCCTTCTGCTTCTTTTTGGGCTTTTCCGATGCGGGTAACTCCCGATCCGACAAGAAAGTAAAACATCACGACAGCATAGCCTTGCCATCCCAAACAGCCCCAGATGAGGACGCCCAATACCCAGCCGTGAAATTGGCCAGCGGGAGTGAGCAATTTTTTAGGGGCAATGGTGGCGATCGCGAGTAAAACTGTATTTAGGGCGATCGCCACCAACCAAGGATTAGACCAAGATAAATAATTAAAGAACAATTCTGAATTCTGCATTTACTATCTCCATGAACCAAGTCTTATTTCATCTTGCCTTCCCCGTGACCGATATCGCCCAAACCAAAGCGTTTTATGTAGACGGGCTGGGCTGCGAACTAGGTCGCGAATCCCCGAATTCTGCGATTATGGGTTTGTGTGGCCATCAAATTGTCGCCCATGTCAGTCGCGAACCTTTAACGCCTCAGCGAGGCATCTATCCTCGGCATTTTGGGTTAATTTTTACTTCCGAAGCTGACTGGGAAGGGTTGCTAGAAAAAGCCCAGCAAAACAACTTAAATTTCTATCAAGAACCGAGACGGCGATTTGTCGGTTTGCCTACAGAACACCGTACTTTCTTCTTAGAAGACCCTTTCCACAATATACTTGAGTTCAAGTATTACTGCGAAGCTGAAGCAATTTTTGGTCGCAGCGAATACGCTGAAGTTGGGGATGCTGTTTGATTGCTGCGCGAAATAACAACCAGTTGCAGCATAAGCTGTTGGGCATCTAAATTGTCTTTTTGGGGCGGGCGAGACGCCCACCCCACAAGAATTTTCTTAAATTTGACTATACAATTTAAATGCACTTCAGCATATCAACTTTCGGATTGAATCAAATCACCTACTGGTGGATGTCGCCCTATAGCTTTGTCAGCAGTACGAATATTAATAACTCTTTCTCGATTTAAGACTAATGCTGTAACTGTAGCTCGTCCAATTGTAGTTAAACCAACTATTGATAATCCATCCGCCGACCAAATAAAATGTTCGTTCCAGGTATCTAGTCTGGGATTAAACAATGGTACTTCTACACTCGACTGGGTATCTATGGCTGTAGTTTTATCGGATTTTTGACGGTTGCAATGAAAGCAAGCTAGTGCCAAATTGTCAATATTGTTACTCCCTTTTTTAGTGAGAGGAATGATGTGCTCGATCGTAAACTCTACATACTGCCATTGTTCGGAAGCATGGCAATATTCACACAGACAGTTTGCTCTCTGACGAACTTGATTTTGGATATTCTCAGGAATTTGACGGCGAGCTGACATTTCTATACTGTAGGCTGAATCTGGCCCAAGAAAAGATTGCGGACAGTTCGATTGACAAAACTGAGGTAATCGTCGATTTCTTCGTAAAGATTCAGTTCTTGGTCTTCTTCGGGATTGAGTTGCAAATTTTGTTGTTTTTCCAACAGTTCTTCTATGCGATTTTTGACTGTTGTAGAGGCTCGAAAAATCGGTATTCCTTCCACTAATTCAATGCGAACGGCTCCTTCTATAGGCAGAGTGTCTCGCAGCTTTTCCAGTTTTGGCAGGACGATCATAATTGTTGATTTTATGGGTGTCAATTAAGATTATATCAATAAATTTTAAATCCGTCTAGCTAGACTCGAAAATACCGAAGACCGAACCCCTACTTTTAAAAAAAAATCGAGGTTTTCAAAGCAGAGCGTTTTACTTTACAGCCAGCTATTTATCAATCTTTAATGGTTCTGACAGTGCTTCAGCGACCGCTTTTAAACTGCTGGAATGCCTCGCCATCATGGCATGGGCAAAAACCGACAATTTTACTTCTTTGGCAACAGATATTTGGGAACTAGAAGCCGGTACGATGATGAAATCCCAATCTGTCCAAATCGAAGTAAAATTGAGCTTTTCCAACAAGGCAGAATCTCGATTTAAATCTTCCAGAAAAGCACTGCCAGGACGCATTTGGATACAGCCTTTTCCCCAGAGAGTGTAAGCCATCCAAGTACCGCTGTGAGGAGAAGATATGGCAATAAAGCGCTGCACTCGCTTAATGCCGCCTAACCTTTGCAGGTAGTAGCGAGTTACTAAACCGCCCATGCTCAATCCTACTATATCTATATACTGTTCTGGCGCAAAGGTTTTGTCTATATAATCTCCTATTTGTTTGGCTAATTCGTCTATGCTGGCGTTGCCCCAATGGGGCGAGAGATTGAGGGTGTAGACTGACCATCCCAGTTGGGTCAGGTAGGCAGACATTTTGTGAAAAATTCCCGATTTTCTGAAAATTCCGTGAATTAGCAAGACTGGATTGCGGCTGAAATTGCTATTCATTTTTAAGTGGGAATTTTATTTTCTATAGGTGCTTTGAGTTCTTCAACTAATGCGTTAATACTTAGGGGTTCTGTCACCATTTGGCGGTGCAGCAAAACGTTGACTTTAACTTCTTTACCTACTGGCATTTGGGAGCTGTTCGCCGGTACAATCATGATGTCAAATGGCGTCCACATTGATGTAAAATTTATGCGTTTGAGCATTGTCACATCTTGATTCAAATCGCGCAGCAAGCCACTATCGGGGCGCATATCCAGGTATCCTGGTAGGCGTAGGGAATAGGCGGTGATGGTGCCGTGGTGAGGGGATGATAGGGTGATGAAACGCTGTACGCGGTTGATTCCTCCGAGTCGCTGGACGTAGTAGCGACTGACGATGCCGCCCATGCTGTAGCCTACTATGTCTAAAGGCTGTTCTGGATCGAAGGTTTCAGAGATGTAGTCTGCGAGTTGCTTGGCCAGTAAGTCGAGCCCGAGGCTGCCGTCGTTGGGGGTGAGGTTGAGGCTGTGGACTGACCATCCGAGTTGGGTGAGGCGGGCGGACATTGTGTTGAAAATAAGCTTTGTGTCCCAGATGCCGTGTAGGAGGATGACGGGATTGCGATCGAGCGAACTGTTCATTTGAAAAGAAAATTGCTGGCTGATTACAGCATAAATCACTCCCCTAGGCAGTTTTACCCGTACTAGGACAGCTAGCGAATCGGATCGAGGTACGATCGACAATTAGTGGGAATCGCTAACAAATTCTGAGATACTTGTAAATAAGTGCAAAGCACTGCGAGTATTTATACCTAAAATTTGCTTTGATGAGCTAGCTTAGATATAGCCCAATGTAAATTTTGATGAATAAATGTAGACAAAGGTTGCCCTAGCTCGTAATCTAACTTTGTTGACAAGCTTGTACAAATTTCTCTAAAAGAACAAAAGGAGTAAGTCTAATGTTTGGTTTTATCAAAAATTTCTTCGGCGGTATTTTCGGCTTTTTTGCCAGACTGTTGGGCTTGAAAAAGTCTGAATATTTCCTAGATTTGGGCGAATCGGGAGCGAAGGAACCAGCAAAAGTTGCGCCTGCGAAAGCTGAGCCTGTTGCGATCGCACCGGCAAAAGTTGAGTCTGTTAAGTCTGAGAAGTCTGAACCAGCTAAAAAGGCTAAGGTAGAGAAAAAGTCGCAGAAAGAAAACGAACCAGTCGCTAGCGTTCCTGCTAATAATGCAGCACCCGCGAAGGTACCGGCAGCGGCAGCAACTAACGGCAAAGTGCCGAGTAAAGCTGAATCGAATGGGACTTTTGCTCCTAATAATTTAATGCCGACACCAACAGCAAGTCGTCGCACCCCCGGCCCTAGCATGAACAATTTCCGGGAAATGGCTCGTCAGGTAAAAACGAAGTAGAAAATTGGGAATTGATAATAGGGAATTGGGCATTGGATAATTCCCAATGCGGGCGTTAAAAATTTTAAAAATGGTATTACTCATTTTTAATTTTAACTCTTGGTTCTATTCCCTATTTTCTTGGTTTCTGAGGAAGGCTAATCCGCTGTATAGCTGAAAAGCTGAGTCCCAAGGAGTTTCGGATTTCCGCTCGACTTCTATATGGGATTCTATCTTGCTCAACATATTAGTGTAATCGAGCACGGTCTCGGCAAAGGGCGTAAATTCTGACCAAACTGTAACGTCAATCTGGCGATCGAATATTTCCAGTAAGTTATTCCAGTTAATTCTGGTGGTACTTTGAGGAATTTGTGGAGAGTTTTTGACTCTCGATGTTTTGTTTTTCTGGTTCGGTGAAGTGGGGATCTCGGCTGAAGCTTTGGTGAAGTCAACTCCTTGTTGAAATTCGTAACTTTGGTCGCAAATTCGCAGAATGCAGTTTCTGCTGGGAATGTGTAAGTCACAGATTTGAGCGTAATCTTGCCTGATTTCTCTGTGGCGAAATTGCTCGGTTCTTCGGTTGGGGGAGTAGTCCATGACTTCGATGAACATCGGCAACAAGCCTTCTACTCTTTGGGTAACTTCTGACCAGCTAAATTCGATCGCACCGAGTCGTGAGAGTTTATCTTTGCAAACAACGGCTGGGGAAGAGAGAGACTGGAAGTGTTGCACTCGGAAGATTTGGATTTTTTGAATATCGCTTAAGGTTGCCCAAAATACGGGAATGCCGGCGTTGAGGAGTTCTTGACCATAAATTCGGAGTTCGGCGATGGGGCCAGTTTTGTAGAGTCTCCAGCCGCGGCTTTGGATTTGCATCCGGGTTGTGTAGGCGTCGATTTTAAAGATTCTGCTGATATTTTGAATGGCGGCGGGTTTGTTTTCGGGACTCACGGGTTCGAGGATGAGGAGTCCAGGTTCGAGGTTGCTGGGGTCGTTTTTGGCAGTTTCTATGGCTTTTTGGCGGAGGTTTTGTTGTGCGATTTCAATCCGTTGAATAGCTTGGCGGGTCTGGGAGACAATTTTGGGGTTGGTGATGTCGCGGAGTATTTGTTTATAGGTTGTTTGGGCTTTTTCGAGGTTGTTGGTGAGTTCGTAGTAGCGGGCGATATAGTATTGCACCCACGGACTTTCGGGGGATTCTTTTTGTAGTTGTTTGATGAGTTGGGCAGCTTGTTTGTAGTCTTTACCCTCTAGGGCGGCGGCTATTTGGTTGATGTCTGTCATGGCGATTGTGGGAATGGCGTTGTTTCTATCTTGGCTGATGTTTGGTTGGTTCCGCCACTGGTTAAAAATTTTTGCTGTTGTGTTAACTTATAGATATGATATGAAACTATGACAATCATTGAAAAAATACGTGTCAAAATTGTCAAAAATGATTTTGAGCTTTCACAACACGCAGTAAACCAAAGCATAGTTCGCCGTATCAGGGTACAAGAACTCCGGGAAGCAATAATGGCTGGTGAAGTTATCGAAGAGTATCCCGATGACAAATATGGCCCAAGCTGTTTAATTTTCGGTTTGACCATTGCCAATAGACCTTTGCACGTTCAGTGCAGTTATCCATCTCGTCCTTTGGTAAAAATCATTACTGTATACGAACCAGATCCGAAAATTTGGATTGATTTTAAGTTAAGGATAAATCAAAATGAACAATAATGTTTGGCAAGAAACAATGGTGCAAGAAAAAGTAAGTTATACCCTGGAAATCAATGGTAAGTTTATTATTATTGAAAACGTTCCTGCTAGAGTGTGTGTGGAAACGGGAGAGCGTTTTTTTTCACCTGAAACTGTGGAACATTTGCAGAAGATGATTTGGGAAGATAGAAAGCCTATTAGGGTGATTGAAACACCTGTTTTTGAGTTTGCTTAGCACTTAGTTTAAATTGAGTTAAAGCTGATTGGAATTAACGCTTAATGTGTAAGTACCTTTGCTTGTGCGATCGCTTCCTTTAAAAACTATTTTATAAGTGCCGTTACTAGGCAATTTTATGGTGAGTTGAGACTCTCGGCGATTCTGGGAGTTACCTGTTGTTTGGGCAATATTTTTGCCGCTGGTGTCGAACAGTGTTATGTTGTGGTCGAATGCTCTGCTTTTAAGGTCGATCGTAATAGATTGACCTGCCCGTCCTTGAAAGGTGTGTTCGCTGGGGCCGCCGTCTTTGAGGGTTCCCCGCTGCTGTAGGATGGAAAGGGAGGTGAGTTTGGGGCGATCGACATTGCTCAATTCTAAGCCGTAATTGGTCACGGGTGCTTCAGGGCCATTTCCTTCTCTGACTACGATGATAAAAGCTGTTTTGTTGTTGATATCTCGGACTATTTTGTCAATAAAATTGGCTTGTATTTTTTGTTCATTTATAGGTTTTGGTTGATTAAAATTTGGTTTCGATATACAGAGAAGTACGCCTCCATCTTGATAGCGGGCGGCGTAGAACCAATAGTTTTGACCGTTAGTTGTAAATTCGTTTCTGCTAAAGATAGTGAATCTTTCAAGTTGCGGTAATTGCTGGTTGCGCTGGCAATTTTTATCGATGTAGATTGGGTTGGCTGATGGCTGTTGCTGGGCCAAAACTGCTGGTACGATGGTGGTTAAAATTGCTGAGATGACGGTGAGGGTGAGGGTGAAGGTCGATCGGCTTTTCATAAATACTTGTTTCTCTTTATGGTTGTCAGGTTTTGTACGCTGTACTTCCTATTTTATCTCTGTTTTACATACTGTTCTAGTTCCGCAGTGCGCTGTTTCGTCATCCGATCCAAACATTCAGTGAGGAAACCTCCATAACCGCTACCACCACGACTTTTATAAACTTCAAATTCACAGGTTTTATCTCTTAACTGAATCCACCCTAATTGTGCTTCGGAAAGTAGCGATCGCTCTTCTTCGCTCAATTGCGACATCAGTTGTTTGTAAACCTCGTTCAGTCGTTGATCCGAGGCCTCATACTTCAACCGAATACAAGTTCTGACTTGTGCATCTCCTTGGGGGCGATCGCAATTAATCTGTTGAGCAATGGGAAAAATCGGAGATTGTGCAGAAACTGATGTTGTACCGAAATTTGCCAAAAGTGCGATCGACCAAAAGGGCCAGCGACTTTTCCTCAACTCTATTTTCATGACTCGTCAACCCATTTATCTGATAATTCCTCTTAACACGAGACAGAGTGGATTTGATTAATTTAAGTATTTTTTTATATTCACTGAATAAAAACGCCTTTTTTTATCAGATTCCCAAAGTGTGCTTGAGTGCTGCATCTACTGCCACCATATCCGACAAAATACCAATTTTGCGATCGATTTCAACTTCTAGAAGCGTCACAAGATTGTCTGTCATAATTACCGAGTCAGCTAGCAATCCCGTTTGCTGCCCTTCCGGTGTTGCTAGGGAAACAAAAACCCGGCTTGGGTGTCCTGAACGGGCTAAGTTGCTAGTAATCATTGCCGTAATTGTTTGCCCTAAACCAGTCCCCAGATTATTAGCTTGAACTATCAAAGCTGGACGGCGTTTGGCAGTACGCAAATCCGAACTGGGGAACAAAACCAAAACCACATCACCGCGACTATAAGGCATCGTAAGCATCCATCTCCGGTAGTTCCCAATCAGGAGCAAATCTACTCAACCGAACCCGTAAATCTGCTGCTTGTTCCTGGTTGATACCGCGAGATTGCAAGTTTACTAACCCTACTTTTGGCATGAAAGTAACAATAACTTGCGCTTCTTCTATGTCGGCGGGCATTTCCAATAACTCAATTTTGCCATTTCGGTATATCCCCTCTACTGACTGTAACATATTACTCCTCTGATAATTATCTATTTACATTTTAGCTGCGATCGCCAAACCCATCAAGTCTCCGATCGGCTTGGTGGATATTAGCACTTCTCAAAAGCCGCTCCAACTAAAGATAAAGCCACAATCGGTGCTGTCACCGCTCTTAAAATTCTACTGCCCAAAGAAACAGCTTCAAAGCCCAATTCGATCGCCCTTTGCACCTCACCTTCAGTCCATCCACCCTCCGGCCCAACAGCAATCACAATCGCTAATTCTCCCCCAGGGGGCGGGCACGGGGGCACCGCCCCTACAAAGGGGGGATAGAAAATACCAATCAAACAATCCCACAAATGCCGATTCTCCCCGCGAGCAACACAAATATATCGATATTTTTGACCGCAATCTTTCATAGCAACATCAAACGAAACAGGCTCTAAAATCGTCGGCACAATTTGACGTTCCGACTGTTCCGCCGCCTCCGCAGCAATTCTTCTCCACCGCTCAACTTTTTGATCGCTTGGTTTGAGCAAAGTTCGATCGCTCGTCACCGGCACAATACTTACCACACCCAACTCCGTGGCTTGTCTCACAACCTCGTCAAAGCCGTTTCCTTTGGGCAATGCCGCCATCAAAGTCACTTCCACGGGTAGCTCCCTGTTCACAGCAATCTCCTCGACTATCAAGGCAAATAGCCCGGTTTCCCGTACTTCTAGGACTGCTAACCACCAATGCCCTCGACCGTCCATCGCAATAAATCGATCGCCCGCTTGCAAACGTAGCACTCGATTTAAATAATGCTGCTGTTCTCTAGTTAAGTCGATTTGGCGATCGCAAATTTGAGCGGCAGTAATTGCTAATCTTTGTAATTGAGGCATTGAATTTGGGATTGTTAGTTTTCTATTAGAGATTTTTTTTATTTAACCGCAGAGAACGCAGAGAACGCAGAGGAAGAGAGAATGAGAGGAGATAGGCAGGCGGGGTTTCAACTGTTCAAAAAACAATAAAGGCAAAGCATCTACAACCCGAATTATTTTACAAATTCAAGTTTTTTTTTGCAAATGCTCTGCCTTTATATTACTTTTGCCAGAAGTCTATTGAATACAATCGAAAATCACAAATTGAAAATCGAAAATCGGCTTATCCTTCCTCCTTAATCTTCTTTAAATAAGTGGAAATGGCTTCTGTAGCTAGCTGCGTGATTGGCTTGCCCTGACGGGCTGCTTCTTCCTTGAGCTCGTTGTAAATTTCATCGCGGACGCTAATTCGACGGCGGACTTTGCCACCGCCAGCAGTGGCAGTCTCGTTTTCATCGCCGTTACTAGACGTAACTTCTAATTCATTAATCTCAGTTGTCATCGAGTCAGCAGATTGGTAGTTGGTTACAAATTGACGGATAGATTCTAACCCGACGCGATCGCAAAAATTGCCAAAACTCTCGCTCAGTTGCCGTTTTTGCTTGAAATAAACAAAAATTGGCTCCAGAAAAGCTTCAAAATCCTTGACGTGCAGCTTTTCCTCAATTGGTTTTGCCAGCCGCGTTTGGTCGGGAGAACCGCCCAGCCAAATCTGGTAGGATTCCGGCGAACTCCCGACAAACCCCAATTCTGCCATATAAGGGCGGGCGCATCCATTTGGGCAACCAGTCATCCGCACCACTAAATGCTCGTCTTCCAAGCCCACTTTGGTCAAAAGTGCCCGAATCCGCTCTAAAATACTCGGCATCACGCGCTCAGACTCGGTAATCGCCAGCCCGCAAGTCGGCATTGCCGGACACGCCATCCCATAGCGCACCAAGGGGTCGATCGCAGTTTCCCGCTGAATGCCGCATCGATCGAGTATTCCCTGAATTTCTTCTTTAATATCCGGCGAAATATCGTAAATCAGCACGTTTTGGTGTGGCGTCGCCAGTATCGGCAAGTTGTACTTCTGCACAATTTCCCGCAAAGCTGTTTTTAGCTGAAATGAACCTTCATCTTTAATCCGGCCATTATCCACAGAAATGCCGACAAACAGTTTACCGTCTCCTTGTTCATGCCAGCCCAAGAAATCAAAATACTTCCACTCAGGCAGCGGTTTAAAGGCTTCTAGCGGCTTGCCAAAATATTCGGCTACTTTTTCGCGGAACCACTGTACGCCTTTGTCGTTAATCAGGTACTTTAGTCGCGCGTGCCGTCTGTCTGTGCGATCGCCAAAATCTCTTTGGGTTGCTACAATTGCCTTGACCAAATCGTAAACATCATCCTTGGCAACATAGCAAATCTCGTCCGCCACCCGCGCAAAAGTCTCTTCTTTGTTGTGAGTACGGCCCAAACCGCCGCCAGCAAACACGTCAAAACCTTGCAACTCGCCAGCTTTATTGGTAATTACCACCAAGCTCAAATCCTGAGAGTACAAGTCTATTGAATTGTCTCCCGGCACGGTAACGGAACACTTGAACTTGCGCGGCATATAATGGCTGCCGTAAATCGGTTCTTCTTTGTCGTCGCTAAAGATTGTGCCGTTGGCGTTTTTCTGTCTCGCGGCCTTCACTGCGGGGTCTTCCTCAGCCGAAACAGCTTTTTCGCCATCCAACCAAAGTTCATAATAAGCACCGGTTTGCGGTGTCAGCAAATCGGCGACATTGTTAGCGTATTGCAGCGCATACTTGTATTCTGGGCGATTTTTGTACGGTGCTGGAGGTGCCATGATGTTGCGGTTCAAGTCGCCGCAAGCTCCCAAGGTTGACCCCATATTTTTAATAATTGAGGAAAACACTGCTTTAAGATTTTTTTTCAACACGCCGTGAAGTTGGAAACCTTGGCGCGTTGTGACGCGGAGTGTGTGGTTGCCGTATTCTTCAGATAGCTTGTCTAAGGCTAGGTATAATTGCGGCGGAGTGAACCCGCCGGGATTGCGGGTGCGGAGCATGAACTGATAGTCTTTTTCTTGTCCTTTAACTCGATTGTCGCGGTTGTCTTGCTGGTACGAGCCATGAAATTTGAGAATCTGAAGCCCCTCTTCGGTGAAGTGGGTAGTTTCTTGTAACAGTTCAGTCGCAACGGGTTCTCGTAAATAATTGCTGCGTTCTTTGAGACCTTCTGATTTAGAGGGCTTGCGCGCAACTGGGGTTGAAGTGGAAGATGTGATCATGGGAATGTATAGTGCCAGTTATAATTAGATACAGCCGATCGAATATTTCTTGACAATTTGACACTTGACAAATTTGCACTTGACAAATCTCCTCAGAAATGCTGTGTCGGATATGTTGACAACTCGGTTAACAAGTCAGTTAACAAGTAAGTTAATAACGGTAATCCGGTAGGAATTCTGATGTTGTTCAATTGTAACACGATCGAGCCGGGCCTGAAAAATTGTAATTAAGAGTTTATACTTTGGTTTGCTTAAGTGTACGAAACTTTAGAAATAATTAACCTCAACCTTTGAAACTATGTCACTGTATGACGAAGACACCTTTGTGGTGTTAGAAACAAACCAGCCAGAGCAGTTTTTGACTGCGGCGGAACTGTTAGAAAAGCTGAAAGCCGTGTTAACTGAGGAACACGAAGATTTGCCGCAGGACTTGCATAAAATATCTGGCGTGGAAGCTCAAGCGAAGTATTTGATTGATACTTATTGTGAATTAGATGTCGGGCCTGGAAAATTTTTGCAGTGGTATGCAGTGCGCTTAGAAAAGTAATTTTGGGCATCGGGCATCGGGCATCGCGCATTGGGCATCGGGCATTGGTTATTAGAACCAACCAGTAACAAATAACAACCAACAGGTAACAAATAGCAAATAGCAAATAACAACCAACAAATAACTTATGCCCGATGGCCGATGCCCCATGCCCGATTCCCAATTCCCAATTCCCAATTCCCGATTCCCAATTCCCAATGGTTAATCTTCTAACTGTTGAACCGATGATACTTCTACTGCGGTAACATCGATCGTACCGGGCGGTGTCAAGCGACTAAAATGACCTTCCTCTATTTGCAGAGGTTCGCCGCAGTTGGCACACTGAAACTGAGTTTGATTTAAAGCTGTAAATTCGTATTGACAAACTGGACACTTATCTTCAATTAAATTGCGTTTCAGCCACCACTGAAGCGCGAAAAATGCGACCACAGGTGTCAGCAACAAAAAAGCTACTACAATCAACACTGATTTAACTATCCAACCCAAACCAATAGACACCAACAAACACGCGATGCCCAGCAGTATCAGCCAATTACTAATACGGGGTAGCTTGAAAGATATTTTGGGGCTGCCTTGGTTCACGGTGGTCTCCTTGGGTGTCTTTGCAGGTAGGCATAACTCTATCCTACTCAGAAATTCAGGCGGTCGATCGAGTTAATTTTCCCATTGTACACCCAGAAACCGCTCTCTACGGCATAAGCTTATCTGAGTCAGAGGGTTTAAAAATTCCTAGTAAGGATTGACAAAGGGATTCAAAACTAAATCTTGCGAGGGTTTGTTCCCTCAACCAGTGGCGATCGCACCTTTTATCCTCTCCTCGCAGCATTTCCACACAAGCAAGCGCTACTGCTGCTGAATCTCGGTGAGGAACTCGCCATCCCAGTTTACCATCTTGCAGCGGATCGGCAGACCCGTCCGCGTCCCCCGCAAGTACGGGTACTCCGCAAGCCAGCGCTTCCAAATAAACTATACCGAACCCTTCCTGGGAGGGCATTACATAAGCATCGGCCAACTGGTAATGTGCTGGTAAATTTTCTGTCGGTACAAAACCGGCAAATATTACTCTTTCGGTAACTCCCAAATCATCAGCGAGTTTCGCTAATCTAGAGCGATCGTCTCCGCGTCCAATAACTAAGTATTTCACATTGGGAAACGTTTTTGCTATTTGTGGTAAAGCTTGAATTGTGACATCGACGCCTTTGTAAATATCCGTCGATCGCAATCTGGCTACAGTCATCAATATTTTAGCATCAACCAGATTGTACTGCTCTAATAAATCCTGTGGCTTGGGCCCAGTGGTAAATATATTTTCATCTACAGTACAAGGCACTATTTGGAATTTTTCGGGATTTAAGTTGTTAATTTCGCAAGTACGCGCGGCGAAGCTATCCCGTAGGGAATCGCGCGTGTACCTGCTAATAGTCCAAATACTGTCAGCTTTACTCATTGCTGTTTGATATTTGGGCCCAAGCGGTTCCCACACTTCCTTGCCGTAAGTTAAGATTGTGTAGGGAATTCCCAAGGGTTGGCACAGAATTTGAATTAGCGGTGCGAGTTTGATGTGACCGCAAAAAACCCGCTGCGGTCGTTTTTGCAGCAAGCGAGTTAGTAATAGTGTAGCAAACTTAAGACGACCTAAGCCGGGATTCTGGGTTTTGAGGTAATAAAATTTCAGATTTCTTGACTCGTAAGCATTGTTGCAGTGTGGGGAATCTCGCAGCAGCAAAACTTCAGCTTGCGGCGAGTTTGTCCCTGCGGTTATGGACAGGTAAGCTTTGAAAATGTCTTTAACGTAGGATTGAATGCCACCTTCGCTGGCAAATATTTCTAGGAAACAGAACACGTAATTTGTCGATCGCATCTCAGATTTACCCATTGACAGCGCAGACAATTATTGCAGTATAGTGATTTTGCCAATCCGGGCGATCGCCATTGTCCAGAGCTTTTAAACCATGTCATGATGACTGTAATTGCAGGTTTTACAGACAAATATTAGACTCCCCCACTCTCACCGTTGGTTTTGAGCGACAATCTGCTTTTTTACTATGGCTTTTTAACGGGTGGCATGGGTGAGTGCGAAACTTTGTTTGCAGTTTACTATAATCTACCGTAATTGACTGTAAACTTAATGATTTTTTACAATATCCTACCCCAACCAAAATTTAAGATTTATTGAGTTGGTGCGGTGCATCCGACCAGACTGCGGAGCAGCATATCGGTGTCGATCGAGGCTCTCCCATCATTAGTTTTTGCTAAAAGTTTTGTCTATCCAAAGATAGATATCGAGCCAGTATTGAACTGTTATCATCAGCAAACATAGAGAGTTAAATTCAATATGACTCTGCCAGGTTTTAAAAACAATTTCTGAAAAATTTTGTCGAAAATATTCTCCTAAAATTTTCTCAACCACTGCAAAATTTAATGCTCATAAAGCATTTAAAAAAAATCAAGCATCGTTGATTTTTTTTGCAGGGAGGACAGAGACTGGATATTTGTATCTTGTCTGTTTGCAAAAGCAGTCTAACGAGCCGAGCCAGAAAGTTTTACGAGAAGAAAAGAAACAAGGTTTGGTACAATCATGTACGAAGAAAAGCCTGTCACCTAAAACATTAGGTATTTGAGCTTAAACCTAACAAAGCTAATGTTAGGTTGGCAACGTCATATTTACGAGCGACTCTCTCCAAACGAGCCTTCATTGGAGTTTGAGGTGAAACGAGTAACGATCGCACTCAGTCTTTTTAGTCTACTCAGCAGCACTCTGGCAAGTTGCACCGCAGCTTCCCAGAACGCTCAAAACAGCACACAACCAAGCAACTCCGAACTTTCATCAGTTGCTGTAGCAGTCCGTGACCTCGGCAATCCATTCTTCGTACAAGTTGGCAAAGGTGCTGAGGCCGCAGCCAAGAAAATCGGCGGTCCAAACGTGAGGACAACTCTCGTTTCCAGCGGCGACGATTTAAATCAGCAATTTAATCAAATCGAAAACTTTATTGCCTCTAATGTCAGCATGATTGTACTCAATGCTGCGGACACCAAAGGCATTGCACCCGCTGTCGAAAAAGCCAAGCAAGCCGGAATTCCGATAATTGCAGTTGATACCGCTGCCGAGGGAGGCGTTGATGCCACAGTTACTTCAAATAACGTGCAAGCTGGCGAAGTAAGCTGTCAATATATAGCCGATCGCTTGAAAGGAAAAGGCAGCGTTGTGATTATCAACGGGCCTCCCGTCGCTTCAGTGGTCGAGCGAGTTCAGGGTTGCCAGAATGTGCTCTCCAAATATCCCGATCTCAAGGTTCTTTCCAAAGATCAGAACGCTGAAGGCAGCCGCGATGGCGGATTGAGAGTCATGAGCGATTTGCTTACTTCCTTCCCAAAAATTGATGCTGTTTTTGCAATTAATGACCCCTGTGCCATCGGTGCAGAATTAGCAGCCAAACAAGCACAAAGAAGCGAGTTTTTCATTGTGGGAGTTGATGGTGCACCTGAAGCTTTAGATGCGCTCAAGCAGAACAACAGTCTCTTTGTGGCTACAGCAGCTCAAGATCCATTTCGCATGGCAGCCAAAGCCGTTGAAGTCGGGAACGACATTCTGAAAGGAAAAAAGCCAGCCAATCCAAACATTCTGATTCCAGTCGCGCTGATTACTCGCGAA
Organism: Microcoleus sp. S36b_A4; assembly: GCF_036700645.1. Taxonomy (NCBI): domain Bacteria; kingdom Bacillati; phylum Cyanobacteriota; class Cyanophyceae; order Oscillatoriales; family Microcoleaceae; genus Microcoleus; species Microcoleus sp. S36b_A4. The sequence continues at coordinate 29,251 of NZ_JAUBPI010000012.1, forward strand.
AACGTCAATCAACATAAAGGCTGGACAAGTGAGTGACCTTCTTCGTGTCAAGTTAAGACTAAAACCCTTGAGGAATCCCGTTTTTTCCCGAGTCTAGATCCCCCTAAATCCCCCTTAAGAAGGGGGACTTTGAGAAGAATCTTCTCCCCCCCTTGTTAAGGGGGGCTAGGGGGGATCTAAGTTTAATAGTCCAGCAGATTTTCTTACGGTATTTACGATGGTAAATAGCACTCAACCTTCAATTAAAACTAAGCCCGTCCTGGAAATGCAAGGTATTAAAAAAACCTTTAACGGTTTTGTAGCCTTGCACGATGTAAATATCACCGTTTACCCGGGCGAAGTCCACGCCCTCATGGGGGAAAACGGTGCGGGCAAAAGTACGCTGATGAAAATTCTGGCCGGAGCTTACATAGCCGATGCAGGCGAAATCAGAATTGACGGCGAAGCTGTTAAGATGACCGACCCCGGTCAAGCCAGAAATTTAGGGATAGCGATTATTTATCAAGAACTCAATCTCGCCCCCAATCTGACAGTTGCTGAAAACATTTTTATGGGCAGCGAGCTGAAGAAAGGAGGTACATTTTTAGACCAAGATGAAATGCGGCGTAGGGCCGCTGAGGTATTAAAAAACCTCGATGCAAATTTTGAGGCTGGAGACCTGGTTTCGACACTTTCAATTGCCGAACAGCAGCAAGTGGAAATAGCTAGGGCGCTCAAAGACAACAGCCGAATTTTAGTGATGGACGAGCCGACCGCCGCGCTTTCAGACCGCGAAACAGATAAGCTTTTTGAAGTGGTTCGCCGCTTGCGGAATGAGGGGATTGCTATTATTTATATCAGCCACCGGATGGCAGAAATTTATGCCCTTGCCGATCGCGTGAGCGTCATCCGAGATGGCGGGTATATTGGCTCTCTTGAAAAGCACGAAATTTCTGCCGAACGCCTGGTGGAAATGATGGTAGGTCGTTCTTTACAGGATTTGTACGAACACAAGCATCAAATAACACCGGGTGCAGTAGTTCTTGAGGTAACAAATTTAAGCGACGGCCACAAAGTAAAGCCGGCCAGTTTTCAACTTCATGCGGGCGAAATTCTGGGTTTGGCGGGTTTAGTTGGCGCTGGCAGAACAGAACTTGCTCGCCTAATTTTTGGTGCAGATCGGAAGGTAAGTGGTGAAATAAAACTGGAAGGTCGCCCTCTCAATGTCTCGACACCCAATGAAGCAATGGCCGCAGGAATTGCTTACGTGCCAGAAGATCGCAAAGCTCTCGGACTATTTTTAGAGGCTAGTTCGGGTGAGAATATTACCATGAATGTCCTCGATCGAGAAACAAAAGCTGGCATTATTAACTCAAATTTTCTGTTAAAAGTTGTCAATGATGCTATTAATAATTTGCAGATTCGCCTTGCAAGTCCGAGCATCAGGGCAATGGATCTTTCTGGGGGAAATCAGCAGAAGTTGCTGCTAGCGCGTTGGTTGGCTATCAACCCAAAGGTACTTTTGCTAGATGAACCGACGCGAGGTGTGGACATTGGCGCAAAAAGCGAAATTTATCGAATTATTAGCGATTTGGCAGCCAAAGGTGTAGCTATTTTGATGATTTCCAGCGAACTGCCTGAAATTGTGGGAATGAGCGATCGCGTCTTAGTGATGCGCGCAGGAAGCCTTGTCGGTGAAGTAGGCGGATCGACTGGGGAAAAGATTACGCAAGAAAACATTATGGCTTATGCCACTGGTGCAAAAGAGGTAGTAAAATCATGAGTCAAACGCAAACAAAAACCAGCAGAAGTTCAGGGAGCGATCGCCAAAAAGCCAGTAAATCTCAAGCTTGGAGAAATTTTATCCAAGTGGCCGGTATCCTGCCGATTTTGGTTGGCATCTGTATAATTTTTTCCCTGGTAACGCCCAACTTTCTTTCCGTAGGAAATTTGATCAATGTCATCCGGCAAGCATCGATCAATATTGTCCTAGCTACCGGCATGACTTTTGTGATTTTGACGGGCGGGATTGATCTTTCTGTCGGCTCAATTTTGGGTGTGACTGCCGTAGTCGGGGTACTGGTTTCCTTAGTCCCAGGTCTGGGTTGGTTTGCCGTACCGGCGGCGTTAATAGCCGGAGTCTTTTTGGGATTGCTTAACGGCTCCCTAGTTGCCTATTTAGGTTTGCCTCCGTTCATCGTAACCCTGGGTTCTTACACAGCTTTGCGGGGAGTTGCTTATTTAGTAGCTAACGGCACTACAGTTATCAATAGAAATTTGAATTTCGCTTGGGTAGGTAACAATTATGTCGGGCCAATTCCCTGGTTGGTTATTATCGCTTTTCTAGCAGTTTTAGCGAGTTGGTTTGTCTTGAGACGGACTGTTCTAGGGAGGCATATTTACGCCGTGGGAGGCAACATTCGGGCAGCACGATTGACAGGTATTAAGGTGAGTCGCGTGCTGTTATTTGTCTATGGCGTGAGTGGGTTGCTTTCTGGTTTAGGTGGAATTATGAGCGCGTCGCGCCTCTACAGTGCGACGGGAATGTTGGGGCAAGGCTACGAATTAGATGCGATCGCTGCTGTAATTTTGGGAGGAACGAGTTTTACAGGTGGAATTGGCACTATTTGGGGTACTTTGCTGGGGGCTTTAATTATTGCCCTGCTCAACAATGGACTAACTCTCATGAATGTGTCTTTCTTCTGGCAGTTAGTTGTCAAAGGTCTGGTGATAATTATCGCCGTGACGATTGACAAAGTTCGCACCGGTTCAAGCGCAGCGTAAAGGTATAGAAGAAGGAAGAAGGAAGAAGGAAGAAGGAAGAAGGAAGAAGGAAGAAGGAAGAAGGAAGAAGGAAGAAGGAAGAAGTCCCCTGCCCCCCTTGGGGGGAAGGAAGAAGGAAAAAGGCAAATGCAATAATACCAAGGGTTACAGCTATTAAGAACGTCCTAACAGTCTAGAAGGTGGCTGTATTGCTCATTCTGGCGATCGGTTCCTTATGCGGAGCTTTGTCCTATGCACATCCAGCATTTTTTTCACCTGATTACTGCTTTTATACTCGGAACACCTGGTGTATTTCTACTAACATCATCCCCAAGTTTGGCGGCCCCAATTGATAGATTAGTTGCTCCTGAACCGTTAAATACCTTGACAGAAAAACCCTTCGCGCAGGTGAATTCTGTCTCTCAACTCTCGGATGTAAAACCCACTGACTGGGCGTTTCAGGCGCTGCAATCTTTAGTTGAACGCTACGGCTGCATTGTCGGTTATCCCGATGGAACTTACAGAGGAAACCGGGCGCTGACGCGGTACGAATTTGCCGCAGGATTGAATAGCTGTCTCGATCGAGTCAGCGAACTAATTGCCGCAGGAACAACCAACCCGATTACTGCGGAAGATTTAGCGATCGTCCAAAAGCTGCAAGCAGAATTTGCCACTGAATTATCGGTGTTGCGGGGTCGAGTCGATGCTCTCAATGCACGCACAGCCGAACTAGAAGCGAATCAGTTCTCGACTACGACGAAGCTGAATGCGGAAATTATCGTGGTGGTAACAGATACCTCCGGCAACAGTGTTGGGGATTCGCGCGATCGCACCAACACTATTGTTGCCAACCGGGGGCGATTAAATTTTGAAACCAGCTTCACCGGTCGCGATATGCTGAGAACCCGTTTGGAATTCGGCAACTTGGGCAGGATTGCCGATGAGACGGGTACAAATATGACGGCCTTGAACTTTGATGGCAATGTCGATAACACAATCACCGTCCCTCACGTATTGTATGTCACCCCGCTGACCTCTAATCTGGCGCTGACCGTCGGCCCCACAGGTGTCGGGTATCCCGATATTACGGATTTGCTGACTCCTCCCACGATCGCCAGCGATAGTGAGGGAATTCCCTCGAAGTTCGGACAATACAATCCCCTCTACCGCCGGGGAGGTGGCGGTGCTGCTGTCAACTGGACGATCGTCAAAAACCTCACCCTGACTGTGGGCTATGTCGCAGGCAATCCCAACCTCTCGCAGCAAAGTAACGGTTTATTCAACGGTTCGTACAACGCTCTGGTTCAGCTTGCCTACCGGGGCGATCGCGGAGCAATTGGCGTAGCCTATTCTCGAACCTTTGCACCAAGCGGTAAAGCCGATCTCACAGGCGGTACGGGCAGTTTTCTGGCTGCGCGACCGTTTGGCGACAATATTGCTACATCCAGCGATTCTGTAGGCGTACAAGGATTTTACCGCCTTGCTCCCCGCTTCCAAGTTCACGGCTGGGGCGTTTATACTCGCGCTAATGCTGAAAATTCCGGTGTTAGCAGCGTTTCTGATGGTAGAGGTGGCGTGGTTTTGCTAAATGTTGACGGTGACGATCGCGCCGATGTTGTGTATGCAGCGATCGGGATCAGTTTCCCAGATGTTGGAGGTCAAGGCAACCTACCGGGGATTTTGGTGGGTTTGCCAGGTCGCGTGACGAGCAGTAATGTGCGCCGCGAGCGAGATACTTCCTATCACATTGAAGCGTTCTATCGCTTTCAGGTCAACGACAACATTTCCATCACCCCTGCTGCTTGGGTCGTTGTTAATCCTGAGAATGACAGCCGCAACGACACTCAATGGGTTTGGTTGCTTCGCACGGGCTTTAACTTTTAACCGGACAGATATTTTAGTAACCTAGTCTTGGACGCAAAAACCCAGTTTCTTGACGTAATTGCCTCATTTGAGACGATAATCGCGAGAAACCGGGTTTTTTAGACTGAGAGTGCATTCAAGGCTTCAATTCTATGCCACACAACAAAAAACCCCTACCATCGCTGGCTGGGGTAGAAAATTATCAGGGTGCATCTACTAATATTTGCAACTATAACATACATTTGCGGGGTGTCACCCTCCAGGGGTGACACCCAACGAAGATTTTGAGTCAGAATAAATTATGATTCAATATGCCAATGATTAACAAAGCTGCTATATCATCTCGTTCTGTCCCAGCCGCTCTAAAATTTAAGATTTAGAATAAATCTGTGCTAGACCTCAAATTAATCCGAGAAAACCCGCAAGCCGTGCAAGAAAGCCTCAACCTGCGCGGAGGTAACTATGAAATCGAGCCGATTTTGCAATTAGACAAACAGCAGCGGGAGTTGGAAGGCAAGCGATCGCAACTACAAGCCCGCAGCAACGAAATTGCCAAACTCATCGGTCAAAAAAGAAAATCGGGTTTACCCCTCGAATCACCCGAAATTCAGGAACTGCAGGCAGAAGGCAACGCAGTCGGCACCGAGTCGAACGAATTGCAAGCACAGGAAAAAGAACTAAAAGCTCAAATAGAAGCTTTATTGCTACCGCTGCCAAACTTGCCGGGTTCCTCAACGCCGATCGGCAAAAATGAAGAAGAAAACGTCGAAATCCGGCGCTGGGGAGACGAATACATTCCCCAAAATACGGGAATTTTGCCACACTGGGAAATCGGCGAAAAATTAGGAATTATCAACTTTGAACGGGCAGTAAAAATTGCTCAGCCCCGCTTTGTAAGCTTAATGGGAGCTGGTGCAGCCCTGGAAAGAGCGATTATTCAATTCATGCTCGATCGCCACACAAAAGCAGGTTATGTAGAAGTAATTCCCCCATTTTTAGTTAACACTGAATCCCTGACTGCTACGGGTCAATTACCCAAATTTGCTGAAGAAAGTTTCAAGTGCGACCAAGATGATTTGTGGCTGATTCCTACTTCGGAAGTTCCGGTTGTCAATTTGTACAGAGGTGAAATTTTGACAGCCGAACAGTTGCCAATTTATCACTGTTCTTATACTCCTTGTTTTCGGCGCGAGGCTGGCAGTTACGGCAAAGATACGAGGGGATTAATTCGATTGCACCAATTTAATAAAGTTGAATTGGTAAAACTCGTGCATCCGAGTACCTCCGAGGCAGAACACGAAAAGTTAGTGCAGGATGCTGAGGGAGTTTTGCAGGCGTTGAAATTGCCTTATCGGGCGATCGCACTGTGTACGGGCGACTTAGGTTTCGCGGCGGCAAAAACCTACGATTTAGAGGTGTGGCTGCCATCTGCGGGCAAATACCGCGAGATTTCCAGTTGTTCCAACGTCGCAGATTTTCAGGCGCGACGGGCAAATATTCGCTTTAAAGAAGCTGGTAAAAAAGGCACTCAATTCGTTCACGCCCTTAACGGTTCCGGTTTAGCTGTGGGCCGGACAATGGCGGCTATTTTGGAGAATTACCAGCAGCCAGACGGAACTGTAAAAGTGCCGGAAGCCTTACAACCCTATTTGGGACGGGAAGTTTTATAGACAACAAGATGATTCGGCAATTAACTGGTTGCCCAGGCTATGCCTGGGAACCGATGTCGAGAGGCTCTGCCTCGCTTGCTTGCGAAAATTGGAGGCAGAGCCTGGTAACGAGTAGAACTCTTGTGGTGTAGGCATCCTGCCTGCCATTGACTGGCTATTTACCAGATGTCTATTACAGTTTGAGCAACGCTTCTTTGATATTTAATGCCAAAAATCTATCCAATGCTAGATACATCCAGTAAACAGATAACTGACTATCACTGCTAGTCTTATGAAATCCTAAAGCCAGGGACTGTTTTTCGTACATGGGGTGAATCATCAGCGTGTACAAGTCGCAAAGATTTGGAAAATCTGTTTGCATTTCGCCTAAAACTTTTTGTGCGTCTTCGAGAAAAGCAATGCGGTATTCTGACAAATACTGCGGATCGATCATCCAACTGCGGACAAATACTGACTGGCAATTTATATCTCCTGGTAGCGCCATCTTGAAAGGATCGATATCGGAAATAGAACTTAAATGAAGCCCTTTACTAGGAGCATTAAAAAAATTTACTTCAGATTCGCTAGCTGTGGGATAAAGTAAGTAAAATCCGACTGGATTGAAATTATCTGAACGGCGTAAAACTCGCATTCCCTTTGAGTATTGACTGGCAAAAAGGCGGAGAATTTTAGCAATTTTGTGGGGAACGGCGTTAGTGTTGCGGTTCATCCAGTTGTAATTTGTGGCTAATAAATTGGCAACGGGAATCGCGTCGCACCGAGGGTTGAAGTCATCTAATTGGAGTTGTACTGGCTTTTGAGGTTCGGCGGTTTCTAAAATTTCTGAAACTGGTTGAATTTGAATTGCCGTAGCGTTACCATCAAAGTGTTTTGCGATTAATCCGAGTGCTGCTAATTTATCTAACATCATTCCGGCGGCGCGATCGCTCCCGCGATCGGAATCGGAGTAAAATAGTTCGGCGGCTTCCCGGTGAGTGCACTGCACTTCTGTTGCTGGCACTTCCAGTTTTGCCAGCGGTGGTTTGAGACGGGGCTGGCTTTCCTGAAGCTGTTTCACCGATAAGTAAACCCAAAGCCTGATAAAGCATTCAGCCCTAGTGCGAGTTACGCCTACTCGTTTCATCAACAGCGAAACAGCCGTGCGGCGTTGAGAAGAAGAATACCAAGTATCTAGTTTTGCAATATCCATTTCAGTCCGGAAGCTGCGAAGGAACTCTAGTTACATATTGGCTCAATTACATAAAACTTCACCCCGCTTCAGGTAACTTGTTGTCGCTGTTGCTCAACTTGCCTGATTTCCGGCGACTCTACAAGATAGCTGCTTCCTCCTTGCAAGTTCACTGCTTCACAAAGCACCATCAATTTTAGATATTTTATGGCTTGATTTAACAAAGCAACGAACCTGAGTAAATTAGCAACTTTGGAGGTTTACCCCATGTACAGTGCTTATATCAATCGGATGGGAAAATTTTTGCCGGGAGAACCGATTAATAATGATGAGATGGAAGAATATCTCGGTAAAGTTGCCTCGCGCCCTTCGAGAGTCAGGCAGCGAATTCTCAACAGTAACGGCATTCAACAGCGCTACTACGCGATCGACAAACAGCAGCAAACACTATATTCTAACAGCCAAATGGCAGCGTTTGCCGTCCGTGACGCGATCGCCCAGGCAAATCTGGAACCAGGGGCGATCGACTTACTGGCCTGCGCTACTACTTTACCAGATTTATTAGTACCGGGATTTGCCAGCACAGTACATGGGGAACTTTCCGAATTATCTCCCCTAGAAATAGTGTCAACTCAAGGAGTTTGCTGTGCCGGAGTTAGTGCTTTAAATTACGCCGCCTCTCAAATCGAACTCGGCAAAAAACAAACCGCCATTGCCGTCGCTTCCGAATTTCCCTCGCGCCTGTTCAAAAACACCAAATTTGAAACAGAGACTTCACTGCAAGCGGGAAAAACCCTGTCTTTCGATACAGAATTTCTCCGCTGGATGCTCTCCGACGGTGCCGGAGCATTGTTGCTCCAAAACCATCCCAGCGCAACAGGAATTAGTTTAAAAATAGAATGGATTGAACTCGTTTCTCACGCCAATGCTTATCCTGTTTGTATGTATTCAGGATTAGCAAACGAAACATCCACTAAAAGCTGGTTAGATTATTCCTCCTATCTCGATGCAGCCACAGCGGGAGCTTTTGACTTGCGGCAAAATATTCGCTTGCTGGACAATGTAATGAAATTAGGCGTTGAAGGTTGGCTGCGGTTGATTAAAGCCGGGAGAGTTTGTCCGCAGGAAATCGACTGGCTGCTGTGCCACTATTCGTCTCACTTTTTCCGGGGGCAAATTGTGGAACTTCTGGAACAAGCAGGCTGCATGATTCCTGAAGAAAAATGGTTTACCAACTTATACACAAGGGGAAATACAGGCTGCGCCTCGATTTATTTAATGTTAGAGGAATTGTTCAATTCTGGCAAGTTGCAGCCGGGACAGAAAATCTTTTGTTTTGTCCCGGAAAGCGGGCGCTTTACAACGGCATATATGATGTTAACTGCTGTGGAAAATACCCATAAGCCTATGAGTTCTCAATTTTCTAACTTTCATGAGGTTCCCGAAGCTTCGCCTCTCGAAAGCGTTAAACCCGAACACCCCAACTCTCCGCAAGCTTATTTGTTGCGGGAGTTAGCATGGATTTGGCTGAAGTTCGATCGCGAAATTCGTTCTGTTCCTATTGTCCGCAAATTGTACCGAGGAGAGTTTACAATAGAAGATTATCAAGCTTTGCTGTGCAATCTCCGGCCACAAGTTGTAGAGGGAGCTCGCTGGATTGCTCGCGCTGCTTCTAACATGAGTGACTTTCGCCTGCGATCGACTTTTATCGGCCACGCCCAAGACGAACACCGCGACTATCAAATGCTAGAACAAAATTATGTTTCTGTGGGCGGTGAATTGGCAAAAATTGTGGAATATGATAAGAATATTGGCAGCGAAGCACTATCAGCTTTTATCTTCCACCAAGCATCGCGGGAAAATCCGGTTGATTTAATTGGCAGTATGTTTATTATCGAAGGATTGGGAAATCAGTTGGCGGGAAAGTGGGCAAAACAAATTCAAGAAACTCTCGGTTTACAAGATGAACAAGTATCGTTTTTAGCGTACCACGGAGCTAATGACGAGTCGCATTTAGCCAAACTGGAAAATTTGATTAATGCCGAATGGATGACAGATGATATTGCCCGCCGCATTGTCAAAACCGCTCGCGTCACTGCTCGTTTATATTTGCTGCAATTGGAGGAAATTCGCTAATGCAAAAGCTGCAAAAACAAGATACCGAAAATCTCCCAGATCAGCGAAAAATACCTTACGCTACCAAACCCTACAATCGCCGAGATCCGAATGTTTGGGATGTGCTGTTTTGCGATCGATCTATTCCCGTCGATTTAGTAGCAAAAGCATATATGATCCGGGATTTGCAAAACTGGACTCGTAGTTATTTGCTGATTCCGATAAAAGTAATTGCTAACTTGTTGCTGGCGGTAATTATGACAACAAAGCGTTTGTTGCCATTTCAATTCCGCGCTTACACTTTAATGCACAAATCGGCTGCATTTTTCCTAAATAATTTTGTATCGCCAGAAGCTTGTTATTTAATTGTCCGACACATCTGCATCGGCTCCAACATTATCAACTTCTTGATTGACAACGGGCCCGACACCCAGATAGAAAAGTCAAAGCTTTATCCGCGCACTGTTAACGATTTAGCTGAAAATGCGTTTCTCGAACACGACTTAATTCTCTATAATTTTGTCTGGGATTACAACCAGGCAATGCTGACACATCCTAACTGGTTGCAACTCGTCAAAAAACGGGGAATAAATTATGATAGCATTCAACCAGTAGAAGTTGCTATAGATTTTGAAAAACGCAGATGGCTAAACATTCTGGATTTAGAATCGGCGATCGAATTGTTTAAAGTATTTTATTCTCTGTGTTTGACTAGCGACGAATTTGCGCGAGCAGTGATGTCGCTTCAGTTAGATGAAAACTTCGGAGTGTACGTCAGCGAGATTACCGGAAATTGCGACTGGAATCATGTAATTGTCAATCGCCATCCGCTAGCGCCCAACAGTCCATTTAATGCGGCACGCGACTTGTTTTTGCACGGGATAATTTCGGAATATCTCTATCGGTATTTGGAACTGCAAAAAGAGATGAGAAATGTTTCAAAGTAAGGTGCTTAGGTAAGCACCTTACGAATATAAGTAGCGCGTCCAATAACTTTTTGCGTAAGTCCTGCAGTTTGAAATAATGGTTAATTTTTAGGTCAAGAATTAATATGAGAACTCAAGCTGCTGCTAGCTGTGCTTGTTCTGCTGCTTTGGGCAAAGTCTGATTTACCACAATCCACTTGCCTGTAAGTGGGTCGCGATAAGTAATAAACGGATTAGATTTTAAAGGTTGACTGCAAGGTTTAGCGGCCATTTCTACACACTCCCAATAAATGGTATTGAATAACTACTACAACACCATACCTTTAATAATCGGCTATTTTGCCTCAAATCCGCGTGATTTATACCTGAACAATAGGTGATATTTTAGGTATATTTTGGTGACATAGAACACTGCATGATGTGATTTAAAACTGCGTTGGCAGTGAGCAGTATCACCAAAAACCTTCCGTAAAAAAAATCTGCCTTCTGGTTTTTACCTTCTACCTTTAAGAGGGCCACTATTTTTAGTATACATCTGATATTATTAAGTAAGGTAAAGACGTTTATCATAGATCCCCTCACAAACTTATGGTGCTATTTGGATTTGGCAAAAAGTCGAGCCTGCCCTCTCCCCAAGAGGCATTACCAGGACGGGCAGAGTCGATGTCGGTACCGGCAAGTCACTTTGTTAACGGCAATCCGCTCAAACCTCCCTTTCCAAACGGCATGGAGACTGCGTTGTTTGGCCTGGGCTGTTTTTGGGGAGCGGAACGCAAATTTTGGCAGCAAAATGGAGTTTTTTCGACTGCTGTTGGCTACGCAGCCGGGATTACTCCGAATCCTACTTACAACGAAGTTTGCAGCGGGATGACGGGACACAATGAAGTAGTTCTGGTTGTGTTCGATCCGAAAGTAATTAGTTACGAAACGCTGCTCAAAGTTTTTTGGGAAAGTCACAATCCTACTCAAGGAATGCGTCAGGGCAATGATTCTGGTACTCAGTATCGATCGGGCATTTACACGTATTCAGCCAGCCACATGCAGTTAGCTGAAGCTTCGCGAGATGCTTACCAGCAGGCTTTGACGGCGGCCGGTTACGGCAAGATTACTACTGAAATTATTGATGCTCCTGAGTTTTATTACGCAGAAAGCTATCATCAGCAGTATCTTGCTAAAAACCCGAATGGTTATTGCGGTTTGGGCGGTACAAAGGTTTGTTTGCCTGCTATGTCTCAGGCTTAAAACTTTTACAAGGGGTATTTTGAGGCGGTGGCAATACTCCGGCAGTCTGGCAGGGGTTTAAACCCCTGCCTCAAAGCTTAAGTCGTCTGAAGACGACTGAAAGGTTATTGAGATGGTAAAAGGGATTAGTTGAAAGCAGGTAAAATAATGCTGGCTGGTGTGGTAATTATCAATTTAATGATATCTCTGGTCTGTTTTTATATCGCTGCGAAAGTGTGGAAAATCAGGCGGACGATCGCACGTTTGGAACTTCGGATCGCAGCAATCGAACGCTGTAGCAGCAATGTCCTCACTATGTCGCCGGATTTCCTTGGTAAAAGGCAGCAAGGTACCCACCAACTGCGACTACGTTATCAACAACTAGAATTGCAACTGCAACAGGTTCAGCAACTTTTGGGATTGCTGGGTTTGGGGCGGATGCTTTGGTCCAGGCGCGATCGACCTTTCAGGTAAGCTATCCTAAAATTGCCGCCCGTGCTGACTCCCTAGGATTTTCAACAATATTTCTACCTTTGTAAATGGCTGCGATCGGGCAAACGCCCCTAAAATTGGTGTATGGAGAGAAGTTATACAAATGTCAACTAAACGTTCAGGATTCTTTATTGGCGGTTTACTTGTAGGTTCTGCGATCGGGGCCGTGACTGGCTTGCTGATGGCACCGCGACCAGGCAAGGAGACGCGGCAGATATTGAAAAAATCGGCCGATGCTTTGCCGGAGTTGGCGGAGGATTTATCCACTAGCGTGCAGTTGCAGGCCGATCGACTTTCTGAAACTGCAATCCGAAATTGGGACGAAACTTTGATTAGACTCAAAGAGGCGATCGCGGCGGGTTTGGAAGCGACTCAGCGGGAACGGCAAACACTGTCGGAAGCTGAAACTGAAGTGAGTCCCCCGTCGCGCCCTCCCATCCGCTAAATGGCATGAAATTCTCAACCCCCAATCCCAGATTCAAGTGAGTGATCCCATATTTTGGCTAGGACTTTCAATTTTGCTAGTAGCAGTTAGCCTGACTGCTGTTTTAGTGACTTTAATACCTGCGGTGCAAGCGCTGGCACGCGCAGCCCGCAGCGTGGAAAAGCTCGCTGACACGCTTTCTCGCGAATTTCCGCCCACTTTGGAGGCGATTCGGTTGACGGGGCTGGAAATTAGCGAGTTGACGGATGATGTCAGCGAGGGAGTGCAAAGTGCGGGCGAGGTTGTCAAACAGGTCGATCGAAGTATTGGTAGCGCCAAAAAGCAGGCGCAAAACGTGCAGGTAACTACTCGCAGCGTGGTGACTGGGATTAAGGCTGCTTGGAAAACTTTAACTCGCAAGCCACCGATGTCTGGGACAAATCGCCGTTCAACAGAGAGATTGTCGCCGAGTCAAAGAAGTGCGCTGGCGCTGAGGGAGTCGGGTTTGGAGGACAGATATTCTGGGGGTTACGGTGCCGGTGCGAGTAATGGGGAATCGCCCAGGTTGAGGAGTAGCGAGGGTTCGGGTTTGCCGGGGAATGCTGAAGAGTTTGAGGAAGTGCGATCGAACGATTCTTGATTGCACCCAATTCCCGATCATCCCTCGACAGCACAGCCATCCCACCAGCAAGGATTCTTATCAATAAAATCCATCAAAGCATCATACTTAGGCGAACCCTTTTGTTCCACATACTCCAAAGCGCCCCAACTTCCCCACTTACTAAATGAACTCACATCCACAAAGTGCATGAAAAGAGTCCCTCCAGCTTGTTTCCAACTATTCAGTAATTGGGTGTAGATATCATACATTTCTGGACGCCTATTTAATTCCATAAAAAACTGAGTCAGTTTTTCGTTATTCTCAACTCCTTCAATACCTACAATATGTTGACCGCCCTCGTAAACAAATAACTTGAGGCCTTTTTTTTGAGCCACATCTAAGAAATACTTAAAGTCATTCTCAACATCGGGCAAACTATCTTTGAACCCCGGCAGTAACCCGCCCTCTCTTAATTGCTTAAAAGCTTTGCTAAATCCGCCATCTGCGTCATTCAACCAAGACTCTACTGTACTAACACTTTCTTTCGCGCCCAAGTTTCCGCTAAAATATCCCGCTATGGCTACGGCATCAATCCCGTGTTGATAACAAGGTTTATTGCCCTCAGCTACCCAATAGGAACACTCTAAAGCATAAGTTTCTAACTCTCTCCAGGCTCTTTGAGTTCCTAACACGCAGACAACTCGATTCTTTTGATCCCCAAAAACACCTTTCCAGATATCGCACATTTGAGCCGTACGCATTCCGTACCATTGCATAAAAGCATCGCCTTTATCTCCCCACTTCGCTTTACCTTGTTCCAAAGCATAATTCGATTGTGGAAATGACCAATTCCAAACCTCATTAGAATACTCTACATAAACTTTCAGCTTGGTATCTAAACTATCTTTGACCATTTTAGCAAAGTTAGTCATATATTCATCCGTAGCCTGATGTGGCATATTAAACCAGGGTTCTTCTTGGACTTTGTTAGCTAAATTCACCATAACTTCTATGGGAACATTTCCTCTGTCAGCATAGGATATACTCTCTGGTTTAGGTCTGTTTGACCATTCTTTTTGTTCTGAACCATTTGTCCCCATCCAGTCCATAAAACGCAAGACTCTAAATTTTTTAATCTTGTCTATAAACAGCGGATTAAATATTTCACCACGTTGAAAAAGCTGTTCATCTTGGGAGTGAACAACTTTAATATTGCGGATATAGTTCCCTGTTTTCTTGGGATCGGTAGCAGTAATTATAATCATGATGCCTCCGCCTTGCGTGGCATCGACATTAAGGATATCCCTCCCAGGTTTCGACGCAGCCTCATCTTTTTTGGCATCAAAGCCATATTCGATCGCACCTTCACCCTCATAAGTAACAATATATTGCCCTGAAGGATAGCGATTGGGGATTTCCCTAAGTAATAGCGTACTTACCCTGGTATATTTAGGAGCATCTTCGGGGGATGGGAGAGACTTCACCCACCCATTTTCATCAAGATTTAAAAGATTATACTCCTCTGTATCCCATTCACCTTTACAGTTTGGTTGTCCGCTAACGCATTGAGTTATCCATTGTCTAGAAGATTTGAAAGCATCTAAAAAGGGTAATTGTGTGGAGTAGTCAGCAATACCATTAAGCCCAACTCCTAAAGAAGAGCGAGAATTTGATGTATTTTGTACATCTGCACGCACCGCTACTTTGTTATCTACTTGCCGTACTGGTGTGGGAGCAATATTAGTTGTTAAAGCCCAACATCCGGGAATAAAAATGACAAAAATTAATAAACCCACCACAAAGCCCAGAGCTTTGTTGTTCGATCTGATACTTAATCGAGACATAAATTTGACTAATTTGATTATTTTAGGTAAAATCGCAACGGGTGCGACCAGTTTTAATTTTGATATTTTATCAAAAAGTTCCTTCTCAAACTATCAGCTATAAGATTATTAACATTTTTGCTTCTCTGTGCAGGGGCGATAGCCGTTTCTGTCCCCAAGTGCGATCGCCCATCTAATCGTCTTTATCCAAATCTTCTTTTTTCGGAGTTTCCTCAGTAGATGGGAATTCTAGTCGAATGTTAATATCAATTGATATTGTATTTTTCTCAATCACACCTATACCAACTATTTTTACTAATGCTTCTGTGGGTACAGAATTATTTATTTTAAATTCAGGAAAAGACAGAATTTTCTATCCGGCTTTCTGTAGCCGATCGCAAATATTGCGCCAATTTCCTACAGGTTCGTTAGGTACATCTGCGAGTTTTTTAACATATTGGTATAAAGTTTTACATAAATAAAATTCTGCACTTTTGGAACTCTGAAACAGTTGGCGAGCGATTTCGGCGGGACTGCAACCGGAAAGCAATCCTCGGAGGTAAAGTTTTTCTGTTTCTGTTAGTCCCCTTCGCGATCTCATAATTGTAAAGTGCTGACAACAAATTACAACGGAGACCATAACAGCGGCGACGATTTCGATCGGGTTCCCACCTCCAATTTTTAGCTGGGCTGCCCAGGTGAGATGCTCCCCACTCTGCTCCCATTAAGCAATTTTTTTATAGCCTAACTAAAATTAGTTGGCAAGAGGTATATTCAAAAAACCCCCAAAACTATTTGGATAAAATTTAAAAATTTGCTCTATTGATAACTGATGAATCAATCAAATATGAGGCATTGAAACATCTAGCTAAAAACAATCCTGGAAGCGAAAAAATACGATCGAGTTGTTCAGATTGCTAAAATTCTAGGGCTAGAGCGAGTCAGAGTTACTTCTTGGGGGTTTATTGTTCCTCCCGATTTGTAAAGCTAGTACGGGCAACTAAATTAACAACTCATTCTCTTTGTCTCTCGCCCCTGCCCATCTCTGGATCAGGGCGATCGCCGCCGATCCCCCAGCATCTCGCATTCTCCTCAATTCATACTTTATGCGGATGAAAACGCTGGCCCCAATTTGAGAAACTGAGAAGTGGCGTTACCCTTTTTTTAGCGATGGCAAACCGAGTTTTGATTGTCGGCGGTCGGGGACGAATTGGCAGCAGCGTTGCCCAAGACCTTGTTACCCATACCGACGCGGAAATTACTGTTACCGGACGCAATTCTGAAGCCTCTATTGGGCGGGGATTGCCGCCGGATCGGGTGCATTTCCAAACTTTAGATTTAGCAGACAGTGCAGCCCTGCACCAAGCGGTTTCATCCTCTAATCTCGTCGTTCACTGTGCCGGTCCTTTTCACTACCGAGACGCCAGTGTATTGAAAACTTGCATAGAAGCAGGCGTTAATTATACTGATGTCAGCGACAGCCGCAGTTTTACTCGCAGGGCTTTAGAGTTGCGCGAAACTGCTAAGAATGCTGGGATAACGGCTATTATTAATACGGGAATTTTTCCCGGTGTTTCTAATAGCATGGTGCGGCGAGATGTAGAACAATTAGATGAAGCAGAACACATCCATTTGAGTTATGTTGTCGGAGGTTCGGGCGGCGCTGGCGTTACCGTCATGAGAACCACTTTTTTAGGTTTGCAAACCCCTTTTGACGTTTGGGCCGATCGCAAGTGGCAGCAAGTACAACCCTACAGCGATCGCGAAACAATTGAATTTCCCGCACCCTACGGCAACACAGGGGTTTACTGGTTCGATATGCCGGAAGCAATCACTTTGCCCGAAACTTTCCCCGTCCAATCAGTTGTGACTAAATTCGGTACGTCTCCCGACCTTTACAATCACCTTACGTGGTTTGTTGCCAAGTATTGGCCGGCTAGCTGGCTCAAAAATAACTCCGTGATTGAATTTCTCTCCTATGTCAGTTATGGGATGACCAGTGTTACTAATAGTTTTAGTGGGGTTGGTGTGGCAGTGCGATCGCAAGTGACTGGTCTCAAAAACGGCAAACCGACTAAAGTTTGCTCGACAGCGGTACACCCCAGTGCTGCCGTCGCTACGGGCATCGGTACTGGCAGCATAGCTCAATTAATGTTAGAACGTAAACTGGAAAAACCGGGCGTTTGGTCGGTAGAGCAAGCTCTTTCTACTGAGCTATTTGAACGAGCTATGCAGAACAGAAACCTAGAGATAGAGCAGGTGGTTTTGTAGTGAGTTAGGTTATTTATAGCAATTTAAAATGTTCAAAAATGGAATTTTTTCCAGAACTGCGAAGATGCGAAAGACGCGCCGAAAAAGAAGAGTCAGGGGCTTCGTAATTGATGAAAAAACCCCTAGATAGGGTTCCTCGCAGGAATTGCGAGCGCCCATCATAGGAGATGAGTTCCGCTTGTATAACTAATCTATCTTTTGGTAGAAGTAATAGTAACAAGCAGGCGCTTAAGATATGGGATGTCACGGGAAACATCCCTTTTGGCTCGCTCTAGATGCGGTAGCTGCGACAAAGATTGCGCTTGAACCAAGGTTGTAAATGTGCGATCGCAGTGAAGGGGCGACAAACACCATAATTTTTGCGGAAAAATACGAGGAGAAGTTGATATGAAGCGGGTTTTCAAAGCTCTCGGAAAAACATTGAGCCAAAGCGTTTTGCTGGTCTGTACCCTGGCTTTCATTGGTCTGTTAAGTCTAGCGGTAGTACCCAGTCAGGCTGCCTACGCAGGCCAAGACAGAACTCAGGCGCCGCCAGAAGCTAAAATTACTGACCCCGCAGAAAGTTTCGAGGATCTCAATCCCCAAGCAGCTTACGAAGAAATAGTCAAAACCTCTCAAAATCCTGCAAAGGTTGAGAAAGCTTACGACGAAAGCTTAAAGGAGTACAAGGGAGAACACCCGCAAGAAGGAATAGTTCAAAAAGCTGAAGATTTGATCGAAAAGGTCACGGGCAACTAATAAATCAAGAGATTTATATCTAACTCAAGTTGCTGGTAAATACACAGCTTCAGCGAGTAGACATTTGAGCCGAGTTCAGAACTCACTTGAAAAGAATTATCTAGGGTGCGCCGAGGCGCACCTTATTGTTTAAGAGTAGCGTGTAAAACTCGTTTTTGAGTCAAAAAGTATGTTCTCATTTCCCTTCTTTTTAAGCTAGCAGATTCATCCTTAAGGCAGATGAATAGATATGAATTTAAAAGGTAAATTCAATAATAGTTACATTTAGATAAAAGGAAAAAATATCATGAGCGATGACAAAAAAACGGTACATGAACCTGATGCTAACCTCGACCCGCTTTCGGGGGAAACAGGGGCTCATCCAGTGGCAACGGGTATCGGTGCGGCGAGTGCCGGTGCTGCGGGTGCTGCGATCGGCGGTGCCATCGGCGGGCCTGTAGGAGCAGTTGTCGGCGCTGTGGTGGGTTCGTTTGGCGGCGGTTTGGTGGGCAAAGGTGTGGGCGAGGCGATCGACCCCACGGTAGAAGATGCTTACTGGCAAAGCAACTACAGTTCCCGTCCTTACGTGGACACTAGCGCAACTTATGAAGACTATCAGCCTGCATACCGCACCGGTTATGAGGGATACAGCCGCTATGGCTCTACTGGTAAGAAATTCAACGAGATCGAACCGGATTTGCAGCGCGACTACGAAACAAATCGCGGTAAGTCTAAAGTGAGTTGGGAAAAAGCTAAGCACGCCACGCGCGACGCTTGGGATCGGGTGGAACGGGCTGTTCCTGGCGACATTGACAAAGACGGCCGCTAAGGGCTTACGCCAAGTATTTCTCTGTCTTGGAGACACACAAACTCAAGCGTTCCGGTTATTTTTAGCCGGGTACCGGAATGGAGTGAAGTGTTTGATCAAAAAAACCCGGCTGCAGCGTCTTGGACTGTTGTTGATAGATAGCACAGTTTTTAACGCGAGTTTAGCGAAGTTTTTGGGGATTTTAAGCCCCTCTCTATATCGGAGAGGGTATTTTTATGCTCCCTTGAAATCGCATTTTTCAGCACGATTCTTATTTCACAGGACGGTTCGCTGTGAGAACTCGCTAGAGACGTAGAGGCTTTGCTGTGCGGGACGATCGCACTCCTAAAAAATGCTTTTTACCAAATCGGGAGGATTCCGTTTGAGATTAACATTTTTTTTTGACTATTAGCCTTAAAATTAAACTTATTCAGGACTGAGACATCGAGCGCGATGCGCTTTCTTCAATCGGAGCCGGATCGTAAAGCGTCGGTGGCTTCAAGTCCGATAATTGTTAATCTAAATTCTCTCATTCAAAATTGGTATTACTTGTGGATGAAATGTTGGAAAGAGCTTGGACACTCAAGCAAAATTTAATTGACTTTGTGCTGGATGCTGAGGGAGAGTTGGCCGTAGCTTTGGAAGCTTATGCTGCAGCTCGATCCACCGGCGAGCGCTACGATATTGCTCAGCAAAATCAAGTGATTGACAGTTTTACCATCGAAGGTAAAGTCGGAGAGAAAACCCCGATCGAGCTATTTGTCGAAAGTCAGCCAGATTTAACCGAGGGCGATCGTAGCTTGCTCGAAAGTTGGGAACACAGAAGCTTCACCGGCTTATTTGAAATCACTCAACTTTCCCCCGACAGGTTTGAACTGATGAACTGGCTGACGGCTAAGCACTACGTGGTCAAGCCCAACAGTTCTAATTTTCTTGCAGAAATGTCTCGCTTTAAGTTAGGAGAAATCTTGCGGGCTCGGATTGCTCCTCTCACCGATGACTGGTGGATACTATCGGGCCCTCCGATACCGATGGGGAAATTGGGCAAGCCGAAGTTGGCGGTGGCGATCGGCAATTTCAAGCAAAATCACAAACATAACCTATACAGCGATGCGCCGGAATTGTTAGAGCAAGCTTGGCATTCGGTAGAACAGTACCACGAAGATTTTACCGAATTTTTTGGCAGCGAGGAAGTTACGCTATCGGGATATCACCTGAATAAACAGTTGGCTGAATTTCAGGAATTCATCACTAAAAAACGCCTAGCGGATATCGGCATTGATGAAAGTAAATCTCTGGCGGATATCGTTGAAGATGCCGGAGTCGATGCAGAAGAAATTAAAGCAGCAGCTATAGCAGCAGCCGGTGCAGATCCGTCTTCAGTGGAGGTAGGGATCGATAGCGATCCTCACTCAAAAATGGTAATGCCGAAAGTTGAATTGCCCGATCGCTTTAAGAAAGCCGAACAGGTGACAGCACTTTCTCATCCACGCTGGGGACAAACCTTTTTGTCTACTTACGCTCAATTTACTGCACTGCTAGCAGCCGAAGATTTTTCAACCGTTCCCGGTTACGAAAAGCTGGTGCGTAACTATCTGGAAGATGCTGGAATTAATGTCTGGATTTGGCAACGGTTAGCTAAAGTTAATCCAACGAAATTAGAACAAATTTTGCAAACTGTATTGGAACGTAAAGACTTTCAGATCGAACGCGATTTAGATGCTTTGCTGCAAGAGTTTAAAAAACCCTTAGAACCCGAACTCCCCGAAATTGCAAGCGTTCCCGTGCACCTGCACAACTTATTTCAGGAAGCTTTAGGCGAAGTTAATAAGTCAAAGTCTAAACCGCAGGAGAAAAAGAAAAGCTCTAAAGGCTTTAAATCCTAAGCAACCGAGTTTGTGGCATACTCACAGCTAACTGTGAGCTTATTGCCCGGTAATATCACTCAAATAGCTTTGCAGTCAGGACTTGAGTTTTTCTTCACCGCGATCGAAAAAACTGAAGTCCTCACTACAAACACTTTTTTTAATCTTCAACTTGTCGAACAGCCATGCGTTGCAGCGGCAGACTGAGTATGCTAGAAGCAGTCAACAAGTAAGAAAGAACAGTAGTCAGCTTCAAACTGAGCAATAACCAGCTATCTTCTGGTAGGTGAAGTTTTAGCCCGAAAAAAGAGATGCAGTACACTATCCAGTAAGTAAAGCTCATCTTGATTAGGATTTCTTCGCTCAAAGTGCGCTCGTCCGTTGGCTGCGAGTTGCGATTATCACCCAGCAGGACTAGACCCGCAATAGAAGCCACAAAAGAAACCATAACGAGATAGTCATGCCAGTTAAGCTCAACCATTTCTAAACTCCGCTTTTATCCGAATTTTTGGAATCAGACATCAGTCTAAAGGATAAGTTTTCCCGGTCAAAGCAATAGTTACAAATTGAAACAGCCGCAGTTACAAATCGCAATGAAAATTCCCCGCAACCACCAGCCACAGGCTCGTTTAGTCAGCCGCCAAGGACAATTGCCCTTAAATATTGTCAAGTTGGGAGTACCGCGCCTGCATTTTGCCGACCTCTACCACAGGCTACTAACTCTTTCTTGGCCACAATTTTTCATCCTGATTTGTCTCTCCTATACAGTCACGAATTCTTTATTTGCCTTAGCTTACTTGGCGGGAGGAGATTGCATTGCTAACGCGCGGCCGGGTTCTTTCCCAGATGCCTTTTATTTCAGCATCCAAACAATGGCGACGATCGGCTACGGCTCTATGTATCCGCGCACGGATTACGCTAATACTATAGTCGCGATCCAAGCGCTTTTTGCTTTGTGGGGAGTCGCGATGGTGACGGGACTCGCTTTTTCGAGATTTTCCAGACCAACAGCTAGAGTTATCTTCAGCCGCGTAGCTGTGATCGCTCCTTTTAACGGCGTTCCGACTCTGATGTACCGCACTGCAAATCAGCGTTTTAACCAAATTTTAGAAGCGCAGCAGCGAGCTACTTTGATCCGTGACGAGGTAACATCGGAAGGAGAATTTATGCGGCGTTTTTACGATTTGCAATTGGTGCGAAGTCACTCTCCGGTTTTTGCATTAACTTGGACGGTTATGCACGCAATTGAGGAGAGCAGTCCTTTGTACCAACTTACTGCTCAAGACTTGATGGAACAGCAAGCGGAAATTGTAATTACGTTAACAGGAATTGATGAAACTGTTTCGCAAACTATTCATGCGCGACATTCTTTTGTGGCATCTGAAATTATGTGGAATATGCGGTTTGTAGATATTTTTTTGAAATCGGCGACGGGAGGGCGGGTGGTTGATTATACTCGGTTTCACGATGTGAAGCCTGTGGAATGAAAGTTTTGATTTAGCCACCAGTGCTAGAATACCTGTATGGCAAAAAAAATTAATATTCATGACCTCAATAATTGCAAAGATGACACTGAAAGAATTGCAACCGCAACTCTTGGCTTTAACTCCAGAAGAGAAGGCTCAAGCTATAGAATTACTAGCCCAAAGTTTAAGAAAATTTTGGTCGGGAATTCAAAAGACTCCCGGCGTGTGCGGCGGCGATGCTTGCATCAGACAAACGCGAATTCCTGTTTGGGTGCTGGTGAATGCTCGCCGTTTAGGTATTTCTGAAGCTGAACTCCTAGAAGACTATCCGACTCTGCGTGCCGCTGACTTGGCGAATGCTTGGGCTTATGCTGAGGCATATCCTGATGAGATTGAAACAGAAATTCAAGAAAATGAGGAAGATTGAAAAGTGGCGCGTTTCTATTAAAATCAACAAAATACTCCTTGTACTATGCGAATAATTCATACTGCTGACTGGCATTTAGGGCGACGTTTTCGAGGGATCGATCGCACTTTTGAAATTGCGATCGCCCTCGAACAGATTTTGAAGCAAGCAAAAGCATTGGATGTCGATGCTGTGCTCGTTGCCGGCGACATTTTCGACGTGCCCAACCCTCCCGCTTACGCCGAACGCATTGCTTATAACTTTTTCTGCGAACTCCAAGCAGCAGGAATTCCCGCAATTGCGATCGCCGGTAATCACGATTCGGCATCCCGCATCGACAGCATCGCGCAATTGCTTTCTCTCGCCGGTGTGCGCGCTTTAGGCAAACCCAGGCTTTCCGCCGACGGTGGCACGATTACTCTTAATACAAAAAGCGGTAAACTTTGTGTGGGAGCGATGCCTTTTGCTTCCGAACAAAGACTGTTAGATGCTAATTCTCTTTGGCAGTCTGGCGATGCCGATCGCCGAAAAGATTACCGCGAAATCGTAGCATATTTACTCGAAGATTTAACCAGAGATTTTAGAGACAATACTGTCAATTTTCTCATGGGACACATGAGCATTGACGGCGCTCGATTGGCAAAATCTGAAGCCGCTTATTACACGCGAGAAAAATACCTGCTGTCCTCGCAAACTCTGCCCCCGGAAGCTCAGTATGTTGCCCTCGGACACATCCACATTCACCAACGGATTTCTGAGACTTCTCCCGCTTATTATTCCGGTTCTTTGATTCAGTTAGATTTTGGAGAAGCGGAACAGGAAAAAGGATTTTGCTTGATAGAAGTTGAGCCGGGAAGTCAGGCAAAGGTGGAATTTAAGCCTGTGGCTTGCCACAAGCCGTTAAAAGTGCTTAAATGTCATAACGACAATCTTGATGAAACTTTAGAAGCTCATCAGTACCATCCGGGTTTCTTGAAAGTAATTGTCGAACTAGACAGTCCGCAAATCGGACTTGCAGATCGTGTGCGCCAAATCTGTTCTCAAGCGCTGTTAATTGAACCGCGCTATCCAGATGCAGCGCTAGAAGCAACAGAAATAACTAATATCGATCCCAATAATTTCGATCCGGCAACCGAGTTTTGCAACTATTATCAAAACCGATTGGGAACGACACCGAAACTGGCAGTATTGGAGGAATTTAAAAATTTGTACAAGAAGTTTAAGGAAACAGTTAACAATTAAATGGGTAAAAAGATACAATCCAAAATCCAAAATCTCAAATTTCAAATAGTGTTAAGACTGAAACCCACGCTCAATGTCGCTTGTAGTCGAGTCTAGATCCCCCTAAATCCCCCTTAAGAAGGGGGACTTTGATAATACTCTTGTCCCCCCCCTTGTTAAGGGGGGGTAGTGGGGATAGGGAAGACTGTAGACCTGAATATAACAATCTAAAACCCCAAATCCTAAAACTAAAATCAATATGCGTCCACTCGAACTTATTCTCGAAGGATTTACCAGCTTCCACCAGGAACAGCGTTTAGATTTTGGTCAACTCGATTTGTTTGCAATTACTGGTGCTACAGGTGCGGGCAAATCTTCACTGTTAGATGCCATGACTTACGCTCTTTTTGGCACTACTACTCGCAGTGGCAAACAAGTAAGTGATTTGGCAAGTCAAGGTAGCGAGAATTTAAAAGTGCAGTTGCGTTTTGCTGTGGGTTCGGCACAGTATCGGGTGACGCGAAGGTGGCGTTTTCGTCCGAAATCTCCCGAAAATAAGGTGATTTTGGACAACTGGCAAAATGGTCAATGGGAAACTTTGGGGACGAGTATCGTTGCTGTTCAAAATACCATTGAACAGATTTTAGGAATGGATTTTGATACTTTTACGCGAGCAATTGTTCTGCCTCAAGGCAAGTTTGATGAGTTTATTAAAGGGGATACATCCAAACGTCGGGAAATTTTGCGGCAGCTAGCGGGATTTGAGATTTTTGAGCAGATGCGGAAGGAAACAAATGAACTCGCAAAGTTGCTGAAACAGGAACGGGAAATGGTGGAAAGGCAGCTAGCGGATTTGAGTGCGCCGACGGCTGATGAGGTGGCTCAAAGACGATCGCAACTTTTGATTTTAGAGCAGCAGTTGCCCCAGTTCGATCGCGCTGTGATGAAAGCTCAGAAGGATCTAGATGAAGAGGAACAGCTATTTTCGCAAATCGCTCGCTGGCAAGAGCTGCAACAACAACTGACCCAATTAAATGCTAATTCTGCTGAGGTTGCAATTTTAGCACAGCGTTTAGAAAGAGCGCAAGCTGCCAATCATTTACAGGGAGATTGGGCTTTAGTGCGATCGGCTCGCAGTCATTATGAAACTGCCGAAAGTGCCTCGGTGGCAGCGCGAAAGCAGTTAATTAAAGCTCGATCTGAGCTAGCAGTAGAGCAGCAGCAACTTGACGGGGCAAAAGCTAAAGAAGAGGTGCTAGCGCCACAAATTAAGGCTCGCGAAGATGCTCTAGCTGCTGCTAAAGTATATGAAGAACAACGCGCTCAATTAGAAAAAGAAGTTGCGCTTGCCCAAAAAATTCAACAGGAAAAACTCCGCTTTTTTATGGCAGCAGATAAAGAACTGCAAGCTGCTAACACTAAAATTCAAGGCGCGGGTTTTCGAGTTACTCAAGCAGCGGCACAGCTCGCACAGTATTCGCAGGGAGGGAAGCGTTTAGAGCAATTGCAGCAAATTTCACCCTTATTGATGGAACTTCAGCTAATTACCAAGCAGGGAAAAGCTCAGCAGCAACAGTTGGATAAATCGATCGCAGATAAGGAAAAAGCTCAACAGAGTTATGTGGAGGTTGCCACTAATTTAGAAGCAGCCGAAATCAGGTTAAAAGAGTGTGCCCGCGAGTTAGAAGTGGCCCAAACCGCTAATGCGGAAGCGGCACGTTTAGAGAGTGTTGCTGCTATCAGAATGTCGCTGAATTCTGGCGATACTTGCCCGGTGTGCGGGGGGGTGCATCCTGAGAGCGAGAACCTGCCTCCTTTGCCGAATTCTAATATTGTCGATGTCGCTGATTTGCGGCAGAAATTGGCGGCAGCAAATCAGGTTTTTCAAGATGCTCAAAGGTTGGCTGCTGAGGCAAAAAGTACAGTTTCAGCTTGCCAGCAAAAAGAGTCGGAAATTGCTCAAATGCTGGAATTAACGGGGAATAGAGTTGCCGAATTGCAGCAGCAAATTACTCAAGTTCTGGAAGATTCTCAGTGGGAAAGCTTGGGGTTGCAGCAGGAGTTGGCAATCCTTAAAGAGAGCGATCGCCAATACCGCGAAACCGAACAGCAGTTCCAACTGGCATCATTGGAATATGATAATTTTCAGGAAAGATTTAATTTGGCGGTGGCGACTCAAGCAGCTAAACAGCAGGAATATCAAGATGCGATCGCCGAATCAGACCGCCGCCAGCAGCAGTTCCAAAGTTGTGTAAATGCGCTTTATCAAATTACGGAATATCAACCTTATGCTAATTTAGCAAAAGTCTTAGAACAAGACAAGCAAGACTTGGCCAATCTGCTGAAAGTGGCCGAAAAATCATATCAAACTGCTCAAAATAAGGTTATTCAAGCAGCAGAGAGAGAGCAACAAGCTGGAGAGGCTTTTGGGCAAGCCCAGGCTCATAAACAGCAGCTAAACCTCGATTGGTCAGCAAAATTAACGGCGGCTGATTTCACAGAAGAGACATTTTTAGCAGCGGTTGCGACAGTTAAGGAACAATCAGAATGGGAAAATGCTATTCGCTCTCACCGCGAATCAAAAATTCAGTTAGAGACGCGGGCGAAAGATTTGAGCGAGGCGATCGCAGGCAGAACTACGGATGAGGATACTTTAGCACAAGTGCGATCGGCAAAACATACCGCCCAAGAAAACCTTAAACAAGCCAACAACAACCGCGCCGAACTGTTAGCTTGGATTCAAGTAGCAGCCCAAAATCTCGAACAAGCCGAAAGACTGTCACAGCAAATCACCAATTTCACAGAACAAGAGCAAACTTATCACACCTTAGCGCAGAATCTCAAATCCAACGAATTTCAATCCTACATTTTAGAACATTTAGAAGCAGAATTAGTCGGCAGCGCTACATTAATTTTGCAAGAATTAACCGAAAATCGCTACAAACTAATAAACCAAGACGGCGAATACTGGGTAGCAGATAATTGGAACGGCGGCGAAGCTAGACGAGTGCGAACCCTTTCCGGTGGCGAAACCTTTGCCACTTCCTTATCAATGGCTTTAGCTTTGTCAGAAAAGCTGTCTCAAGGAACTCACTTGGGCAGCTTATTTCTCGATGAAGGATTTGGTACTTTAGATACCGAAACTCTCGAAAGCGTTACTCAAATTTTAGAATCTTTGCGGCAGCGAGATAGGCTGATTGGAGTGATTACCCACGTTCGAGAATTGGGCGAAAGATTGCCCGCACAAGTTAAAGTTTCTAAATCCCCGCAAGGTTCTAAAATAGAAGTACATAGATCCTGAAGTGGAGAGGCGAGTGCGTGAAATAGTAAACTTGCTTCAGGACGTACATTATTACGAAACCTGCCCTACAATTACCTATGATATATGATGAAAAATCACCCGACTCGAATGCAATCGGTACAGTCGCCAATAATTCCAGTAGTTGGCGAACTGATCCGCAAAAATCCGGGAACAATATCTTTAGGACAAGGGGTAGTTTACTACCATCCGCCACAAGAATCATTTGACCGAATTCCCGAATTCTTCGCAAATACCGATAATCACAAATACAAAGCCGTGGAAGGAATTCCACAATTACAAGATGCTATTGCAGCCAAACTTAAAACCGATAACGACATAGAACTTAACAGGAAAAACTGCATTGTAGTTACTGCCGGCAGCAATATGGGATTTACCAACGCCATTCTCGCCATCACCTCGGCGGGAGACGAAATTATTATCCAATCACCTTATTACTTCAACCACGAAATGGCGGCTATTATGGCAAATTGCCGACCAGTGATAGTAGAAACCGACGCCAAATATCAACTTAATATCGATGCTATAAAAAAAGCAATTACCGACAAAACGCGAGCCATAGTTACCATTTCACCAAATAATCCCACTGGTGTTGTTTATTCGCTCGAAGCACTCCGGGAAGTTAACGAAATTTGTCGCCAGCACAACATTTATCACATCAGCGATGAAGCTTACGAATATTTTACTTATAACGGCGTCAAACACTGTTCCCCCGCCGCTTTTCCCCACAGCAGCGAACATACAATTTCTCTATTTAGCCTCTCCAAAGCCTACGGTTTTGCGAGTTGGCGGATCGGGTATATGGTAATACCAGAACACTTGCTCGTTTCAGTGAGAAAGATTCAAGATACAATCTTGATTTGTCCGCCCGTAATTTCTCAGTATGCAGCGCTGGGAGCCTTGCAAGTTGGTAGAGGTTACTGCGATAATTATGTAAGGGCGATCGCATCCGTGCGCCAAGTCGTATTAGACGAACTCAATACTATCCAAAATTTGTGTACAATTTCCCCTGCCTGCGGAGCATTTTACTTTTTCTTGAAAGTTGATACTGAACTCGATACAATGGAATTAGTAGAACAATTAATTCGCGAATATCACGTAGCAGTGCTTCCCGGTACAACCTTCGGCATGGATAGCGGCTGCTATTTGCGCGTTGCTTATGGTGCTTTGGAAAAAGCAACCGCCACCGCAGGTATTAGGAGATTAGTTAAAGGCTTGAAGACAATTTTAAACAAGTAAAATAGGAAATTTAAACATGGTTGCCACGAACTTGAAAGCAAATACAAATATTCAAGATACCTCCGCTGCAAAACTGGCAGACTTGCGCGATTTGATGGCCGATTATGAATTAGATTGCTATTACATCCCAGCGGTTGACGAACACTTAAATTTATCAGTTCCAGCAGCTAAGCAGCGGCGGGCTTGGATGTGCGGTTTTACGGGTTCCGCTGGTGATTTGTTGGTTGGCAAAGATTCCGCTTGGTTGTTTGTGGATTCCCGCTACTACGAACAAGCCGAATTGCAAGTCGATACTGGAATTATTCAAATATCGAAACTCGGCTTAGAAGGAAATTTAACCTTAATTGAAACTTTAGAAAAATTGGCTGTAGAATCAGCCAAAAAATCAACTAAAATTCGCATGGGTTTTGACCCGTTTACCGTAGCGACAGAGCAATATCAAAATTGGGTGAAAAAATTTGCCACTGCGGAGATTGAACTCATACCAATCCGGGAGAATTTGACCGACAAAGTGCGATCGCAAACTCCTTGGCAAACAGCAGAGACTTTACCCGCGATTGATGCAGATCCCATATTTAGCTTACCTGTATCCCTGACAGGAGAAACCGCGGCCGAAAAATTAGCCAGAGTCAGGGAAGCGATGCAAAAAGCCAATATCGATGTGCTTCCGATTACCAACCTCAATCAAATAGCGTGGCTGTTCAATCTCCGAGGCTCGGATATTCCCCACATTCCCATTTTCATATCCTATGCCATTGTCACCACAGATTCAGCGTTTTTGTTTACAAATCCTGAACGAATTTCCCCCGAAATCAAGCAAGAATTGAGGGCGGATGTAACTTTGCTTCCCTACGCAGACTATCCGCATACATTAGAAACTTGCGTAAATTTGCCACATAAAGTTCGGGTACTTTTAGACCCAAAACACAGCACAGCAGGCACGTACCAGTTAATATTAAACCATCAAGAAGCACAGTTTTACAACATCGAAATAGTTTTTGAGACACATCCGGTAGAAGGGATGAAAGCTCGCAAAAATCCCGTAGAAATCGAGCAGATGAAATCAGCCAATTTCAAAGCAAGTCGAGCGAAAACTTTGACTTTAAAGTGGTTGACAGAACAGCTAAAAAATGGTAAGGTAGTTACCGAGTTTGATGTCAAAGAAAGCATCGAACATTTTTACCAGCAAGAAACAGATTTTCAGACTTTAACTTTTAGAACGATCGCCGGTGCGGGAGCCAATAGCTCGATCGTACATTACGGAACCCCCAGCCCAGAAATAACGTTAAAACCGGGGGAACTGCTGCTGCTTGACTCAGGCGCGCAATATTTAGCAGGTACAACCGACGATACGAGAACAGTAAGTATCGGAGAACCGACGGCGCTACAAATAGAACACTACACAACAGTCTTAATCGCGCACATCAACTGTGCAATGCAGCAATTCCCCAAAGGAACAACGGGAGCGCAATTAGATGCGATCGCCCGTGCGGTATTATGGCAAGAACAGCTAGACTACGGACACGGTACAGGGCACGGAGTCGGCGCATTTTTAGCTGGTCACGAAGGGCCAAACGGCATCAGCAAATCTGTGCAGTATCCCTTGGAAGCCGGAATGGTAACGAGCATCGAACCGGGATATTACGAACCGGGATGGGGCGGAATTCGCATCGAAAATCTCTATGTTGTCAGGGAAATGCCATCCAAAAACGGTACGGTTTGGTACGGATTTGAATCGCTGACGTATATTCCGTTTGAGCGCAAATTAATAAATGTCGATCGGCTGTCAAAGACTCAACTAGCATGGTTGAATAATTATCATGCTGCTGTAGTCGAGAAACTGGAACCGGTACTTGATGCAGCAACAATTGAATGGTTGACACAAGCCTGCGCTGCGTTAGGTTAAGCCTTGTAATTTGTCGCACATTTAACTTGTGCACCTATTTTTCGGGAAACTCTTGTGGGGTGGGCACGCGAGCCCGCCCCAAAGGTACAAAATAGCACATATCAGATAGGGACACGGCACTGCCATGTCCCTACTGTATTTAATCCGATATTTAATCCGATTGAAAACTGCTATAAAGCTGGTGACAGGATTTGAACCTGCGACAGGCTGATTACAAATCAGCTACTCTACCAACTGAGTTACACCAGCAGTGAAACTTAATATAGCAAACTTATAGTCATCAGCGCAACCCCCCCAGCCAATTTTTTTTTCAAATTCCCCCAAAACCCCTCCCCGTAAGGGCAAAACCGGAATTGTCTGCCCGCTGCCCACAGCCCACTGCCAATTAACTAATCGCAGCGCCAAATCTTAATCGTCTGATCCGCACTGCCGCTGGCGAGCAAATTGCCCGAAGGTGCGATCGCCACCGAGTACACCGTACCCGAATGTCCCTTCAGACTGCTCAACAACTCCCCCGTCTGCAAATTCCAAATATTAATCGTATTATCATCGCAGCCACTAACCAAAGTCAAACCGTCCCCACTGATAGCAACCGAATCGCCTCGGCTCACATAATTCTGCAAAATATGCACCGCCTCATTCGTTCCTAAATTGGCTACACCCTTTCCCTTCGCATAATTAGTATTTAAAATCCGCAACAAGCTGCCCGTGTGC
Source organism: Microcoleus sp. S36b_A4 (assembly GCF_036700645.1). Classification (NCBI taxonomy): domain Bacteria; kingdom Bacillati; phylum Cyanobacteriota; class Cyanophyceae; order Oscillatoriales; family Microcoleaceae; genus Microcoleus; species Microcoleus sp. S36b_A4. The sequence continues at coordinate 60,228 of NZ_JAUBPI010000012.1, forward strand.
AAATTCCGCAGCTTAATCGTATAATCATTGCTGACGCTAGCAAGAACCTGACCGTCTGGGGCGATCGCCACAGAATTCACCCCAACATTCAACCCCGAAAGAGTCCGCAGCAACTTGCCACTTTCCACATCCCAAACCTTACTCGTCGCATCCGAACTGCCACTCGCCAATATTTTACCGTCCGGGCTAAAAACCACCGCATTCACATTGTCAGAATGACCCTTCAAAGTCCGCAGCAACTCACCACTCCGCAAATTCCACAGCTTAATCGTATTATCAGCCCCGCCGCAGCTAGCAATTACCAGGCGCTTCGGGTTAATTGCCACCGAATTTACCTCCATAGAATGTCCTGGAAAAGTACACAGCAAATCGCCACTGTGTAAATTCCAAAACTTAATTGTTTCGTCCGAACTGCCGCTGACCAACATTTTTCCGTCATAGCTAATAGCCACCGAATTTACGCGATCGGAATGTCCCGTCAGATTGCCAATTAATTCCGCTGTTTCTAAATTCCAAATCTTAATAGTTTTATCCCAACTACCGCTAGCCATAATTTTACCGTCAGGGCTAATCGCCAGAGAATTCACAAACGATGAATGTCCCGGCAGCGTATATACACACCGCCATTTTTGATGTTTTAATTTGTGAGCTAATTCCTTCACCCGCTTAGCTGCCGCCTCAGCTTCCTCTCTACGTTTGAGTTCAGCCTCCTCCAAACGCTGGCGTTCCGCCTTAGCTTTTGCCTCTCGCAGCGCCAGCCGCCGCATCTCTCCCTTATAGACTATTCGCTGCTGCTCCTGAATTTCTTTAAGAGTTTCAATATACGGTTGGGCCCAATCTTTAGAAAACCATTCATGAGCAAATTCCGCCTCTAATTTAAATAACTGAGGTTCGTGAGTAAAATCGATATTTAAATAATACAAATCAGCTAAAAAAGCGGCCAATAACTTGTGAATAGTCACAATTATTTGCCGAATAATCCGCAGGCTCAGCTTTTGATCTTTCCCCTCCGCCTCCAACTGATGATAAACCTCTTCCCAATTCCAAGGCTGCATCGCCACTAGAGAAACGCTCTGATTGATGACTCCCCAAAAACCCACATGAAAATTAACTTCATAATCGCTGATATCGCTGTACAGTATAGCTGTCGGTACGGGAGACAACACAGTCTGCAACCGCTCCACATCAATATCAGAAATGGATTTTTTGAAATAGTCTCCGTAAAACTGAACCGGGCACAACTCTCCGTGCGGGGGGTAGTGCTGGTTCAAAAAAGCTCTTAACTTAGCCGGCAGCTCGATATTCAGATTGTGGCGAAACGAATCGGGGCAATCTTGGCTAATTTTTGCGGGAGCAACTAACAGCAGCAATCGGTGCTGTTGCTGCTGCAAAATCTGTTCAGTTTCCTGCCTGCTCAAATTAGAAAACCAGTTGTCCCTGTCCCAAATTGTTTGAATTTCGCTCAGCTTAACTCGAATTGCTTCTGATTGAAACTCCCGCATTAAGTCGCGGCAAAGCCGGCTAATTGCCCGCTTATCTCTTACTTCTTGTGCCTTAATTCGATTAGCCCGTTCTTCCTTTACCCTTTCTTCTGCGTCGGCGATCGCGATTAATTCTTGTTCTCTGGCCTGCTGCCGCTGCAAATATCTCACTTGTGCTTTAATCCAGCGGGGGTCTTTTTTGATTTGCTGGTTCAAAGCTGAAGAACCAGATGGCTCAATTTCTGCATAGCGTTCGTTGACAGCGCTTGCTCCCAATCTTTCTCCCAATTCCGAGGCTACAGGCTTCAACAGTTCAATTAGGGTGTCTGAGACGGGGCGGGGTAAGGGCATACCAGTTAAAACTTTTTCTTACTTAAGGGCGATCGCGCGAGTCAATCGATTTTAGATTTTAGATTTTAGATTTTAGATTTTAGAATTGAAGCATTGACCCCACGGATAAATTCGGGGGCAAGTTTATCGGATACAGGTTTTTTATTTCTGGACGGATGAATCCGGGGGCTTGTATCCTGGATGCTTTCGCTCAGGCATATCTCGATGGGGCGGGGGATCTTGGCATGAGCCCTACATTTGGGCGATCGGTCAACGTAAGTAATTGAACAGAATTAATTACACACTGATTCTTTGCTGATTCTTTACTAGACAAGGCTTGTAGCCAAGAGTGTTGTGTAATTAATTGTGTCCTACTACTTATCTATAAGGCGAATCGTGCAGCCGCGCCAGCTTAGCACCTTAACTCAATAAGAGTATTTATACACTTTACATTTTACCCCGAATCTGAATCCAAAGCACCGACGGAAAAGACTTCAGGATATGCGATCGACCCTGAGTTCCCCCAATTTGTTTTTTTTGTTGCCTTTTGACTCGCTCTTGTCTATAATCGTACTTCACAACCATAATTACGGTATTCCTACCCAAGAACCGTAGTTTATCTAGAGGAACAAATATAATGAGCCCGTGGCAACGCCTAACTCAACACCTTTACTGGCCGCAACAGCGATCAGCCAGCACAAATCAATCATTTACTGCCATGAGAAGATTTGTATCGCTATTTTTAGTGGGAATAACTTTAAGTCTGGCCGTTGCATCCTGCGGCCAGGGAACCACCAACAATCCTGCAGCCACTCCAGGCGGTGCTAGCCCAGCAGCCAACAAAGGCAACGTAGAATTAACTCTAGTATCCTTCGCCGTCACCAAAGCCGCCCACGAAGCGATAATTCCCAAATTCGTAGAACAATGGCAAAAAGAAAAAGGCCAAACCGTCACCTTCAACCAAAGCTACGGCGGTTCCGGTTCCCAAACTCGGGCCGTAATTGACGGTTTAGAAGCAGACATCGTACACCTAGCCCTCGCCCTCGACACCGCAAAAATCGAAAAAGCCGGACTCATTGAGCCCGGGTGGGAAAAAGAAGTCCCTAACGAAGGCATAGTCAGCAAATCCGTAGGAGCAATAGTCACCCGCGAAGGCAATCCCAAAGGCATCAAAACCTGGGAAGATTTAAGCAAAGACGGAGTAAAAGTGATTACTGCCGATCCTAAAACATCAGGCGTTGCACGCTGGAATTTCCTCGCACTTTGGGGTTCGGTTGTTAAAACCGGAGGAGACGAAACGAAAGCATTAGACTTTACTAGCAAAGTCTACAAAAACGTCCCGATTCTGACTAAAGACGCCCGCGAAGCCACCGACGTATTTTTCAAACAAGGCCAAGGTGACGCCTTAATTAACTACGAAAACGAGATTCTTCTGGCCGGTGAGAAAGGCGAAAAACCGACTTATACTATTCCCGAAGTCAATGTTTCGATCGACAATCCGATTGCCATTGTCGATAAAAACGTTGATAAACACGGTACTCGCGAAGTCGCCGAAGCATTTGTCAAATTTCTGTATACCCCAGAAGCTCAGCGAGAATTTGCCAAAGTAGGCTTCCGCCCAGTAGATGCGACAGTAGCGGCGGAACCAGAATTTGTCCAAAAATATGCCCCCATCAAAACCCTATTTACAGCTCAAGACTTAGGAGGTTGGGGAGATATTCAGAAGAAATTCTTCGATGATGGAGCTGTTTTTGACAAAATCCAAGGTTCAATTAGACAGTAGTGGCCGGGGGGGTTTACGAGATGATTGGTTTTAGGCAATTATTTTTGGTAAAACCCGCCCCGGAGCGCAATTATTCTTTCCAACTCAAAACTATTGACTTATGGCTGAATCATCTGCAATCAGTAACCCTCAATCTCCGATCGAAAATATCAAAAGGGCGATCGGCAAAATCACATTACCTTGGGGAATCACCCTAGGCTACCTCAGCTTAATGCTATTGCTCCCAGTTGCAGCAATGCTGCTGAAAGCCAGCACAGCCAACCCCGCCGAATTTTGGGCAATTGCCACCAGTCCGATCGCCATTTCCGCCTACGATGTCACCTTCTTTACGGCATTAATTGCGGCATTAATTAACGGAGTATTCGGCACATTAATTGCCTGGGTATTAGTCCGCTACGACTTTCCCTTAAAACGGATTGTCGATGCAATCGTCGATTTGCCTTTTGCACTGCCCACCTCGGTCGCAGGTTTAACTCTCGCCACTGTTTACAGCGATAACGGCTGGATTGGTTCGCTTTTTGCACCTTTGGGAATCAAGATATCGTTTACTCGATTGGGCGTAGGTATAGCGATGATATTTATTTCTTTGCCATTTATCGTTAGAACCGTACAGCCAGTTTTAAACGAAATGGAAAAAGATATCGAAGAAGCAGCTTGGTGCTTAGGGGCTTCTCAATTTGAAACCTTCTGGCGAGTAGTTTTGCCGCCACTATTTCCGTCTATTTTGACCGGAGTAGCACTTGGCTTTTCGCGAGCGGTTGGCGAGTACGGATCTACTGTAATTGTAGCTTCTAACATACCGTTCAAAGATTTGATCGCGCCAGTTTTAATTTTCCAAAGGTTGGAACAGTACGACTATGCAGGAGCAACAGTTATTGGCACTTTCATGTTAGCTATTTCCCTGGCAATGCTGTTCGCCATAAATCTATTACAAGCATGGAGAAGACGCTATGACGGCTAATATCAATTCACCCGCTGGTTACAAATTTCCGCCCAGTGGTTCTAGCCGGAGTCAGGAAAAAGCTTGGGTAAAACCAACTTTGATCGGAATTGCGATCGGCTATCTCGCTCTGGTCTTATTTATCCCCACTCTCAACGTTTTTTATCAAGCTTTCAGAAAGGGATTTGAGCCATTTTTGTCTAACTTAACTTCGCCGGATTTTCTGCACGCAGCGCAACTTACCCTGGTAATTTCTCTGATAGTTGTGCCTATAAATACAGTATTCGGTTTGTGTGCAGCCTGGGTAATTGGTCGCAATAAATTTCGGGGCCGCACGCTATTAATCAGCCTTTTAGACGTGCCTTTTGCCATCTCTCCCGTAGTTGCAGGTTTAATGATTGTACTGCTTTACGGTCGAGTGGGATGGTTCGGGCCATGGCTGGAGGCGGCCAATATCAGGGTTATTTTTGCCTTCCCTGGAATGGTGCTAGCTACTGCCTTTGTTACCTTGCCTTTTGTGGCGCGCGAAGTGATTCCTGTTTTGGAAGAAGTGGGAACAGATCAAGAAGAGGCGGCGAAAACTTTGGGAGCAAATGACTGGCAAATTTTCTGGAATGTCACGCTTCCGAGTATTCGCTGGGGATTGCTTTACGGAGTAATTTTGACCAATGCTAGAGCAATGGGAGAATTTGGAGCCGTCTCTGTGGTGTCGGGAAATATTGCTAAAAAAACGCAAACTTTGCCTTTGTTTGTAGAGGATGCTTACAAGCAGTACGCGACGCAAGCCGCATTTTCGGCGGCGGTAGTTCTCGGTCTTTTAGCAGTTGTTACCCTCGTGCTTAAGGAGATTTTAGAACGAAAAACTAGGATCAAAGAAGTTGCAGAATAGTCATTAGTCATTAGTCATTAGTCATTAGGGTGCGCGCTGTGAACCTCATCCCTCAAACGAGTCATTAGTAAAATGCGGCGCTATCGACAATCTGGTTGGAAGCTCGAAAATCTCACAGCGACCCATTCTACAAGATATTGCTGCAAAGTGTAAACTGAAACAAAAATTAGGAGTCCCAAATGTTAGCTAACAATACTAGCGAATCGGAATTTGAGGCGATCGGCGATTTTCACAGAACCCACGAATCAGATATTCCCCACTCTGATAGTGGTGACAGCAGACCAACTCAAACCCGCATTCGCATTCGTGTTCCTAAAGAATACCATCAGGAACCTGTGATCTCTAACCTGATTTCTGAATACGGTTTGACGGTGAATTTTAATGCCGCTTTGTTGGGTGTTAAAACTTTAGATGATGGTTGGTTTGACTTAGAACTTAACGGTACAAGTAAACAGATTGAAACGGCTCTGATTTATCTCAATGATTTAGATGTGGAAATCTGGAGCAATTCCAATCATCCCGATGAAGAAACTTGGTAATTAGTGAGCCTTGGATGCCCCAAATGGAAGAGGAGTTAATATTCTGGACGGTCACGCCAAATTTTCTTTCCTCTTCCCGACCTATTGAGTATAATAATAGTGTCCATAAATATTAGTCATGAGTCAGGATTTATCAGTCCTATCTATTTTTGTAAAATAACTGTTCTAACTTTTGTAGTGAGGAATGCCAGTCTTCATAAAACTCACAGGACTTGCATTCCTCACTACAAACAAATTTGATGGCGGTTGGTCATTAGCGAAGCCCTCGAAGAGGATCGCACATACCGATAATTAAGCAGCAAACAACTACCAAATAATACTAGCTTACAGCTAATAATCGTGACTGATGACTCTTGATTAACCAATATTGATCGTCATCAGCTAACTATTGGATTGACAATTTTTATAAAATCTGGTGTTTTCTCCATCTCAGGTGTATCAATAAACAGCGCAAGTCTTTTCCAAAATTGTTGTAACAGCCGGAACAATATCCCCCTTTAAGACTTCTCAACAATCAAACTAACTCAGTTAGGGCAGGGGAGCATAGAAAAAGGTTTTTGTCAATATTCAATTTAGGTGAAAGTTAGGGGCGATCCTCTTCGAGGGCTTCGCCAACGAATCTCATCCGCGCTGGAAAAAGATCGATCGCTGCTGCGGTTGGTTTGTGATATGAATTTGATGTGTGCGTGTACCAGGAGAATTTAAACGTGGAACTCTATAAAGAACGGAAACACCAGATAGTTTTTGCAGATTCACAAGTTAAAGATTGCGAAAGTTTAACAGAAACGGTCAATCCCGATACAGAAATTGTTATTCTGAATGCCGATCGCGACGGCATCGAGCAAATCGCCGAAACACTTAAACAGCGGCAAAACATTGCAGCCGTCCACATTTTGTCTCACGGCGCAGCAGCCAGCTTGCAACTGGGGGGTACAGAACTTAATCTCAGCAACATTGAAACCTACCGCAATTATTTAGAAACATGGTTTGCTTTGCCAACAACTGAGGCAAACTCTAACTCTCCAATTACAGCTAAACCCGAAATTCTGCTTTACGGTTGCAACGTCGCCGCCACAGAAGCAGGTGTCGCCTTCGTGGAAAGGCTGAGCCAGCTCACGGGAGCAAATATTGCCGCTTCCGATAACTTGACCGGCAGTGCGGCACTGGGTGGAGACTGGGTGCTGGAAGTGACTACGGGCAAAATAGAAACACCTTTGGCATTTTCGGCAGAGGCGAGGGAAGCTTACAGTGCAGTTTTGGTCGCCACATTTGGCGAACTGCGAGATGCGATAACTCTGGCTAACGCTTTGCCCAATGCAGACACGATCGCCATCACCGGCAACATCACCTTCGGGGTGGGACAGGTTCTGCCCAGAATTTCCACCCCCATCACGTTTACCGGCGGCGGTTTCACCCTAGATATGGGCAATAACCGGGGCTTCTTCATAGACAGCGCCACTACCCCAGTCACATTTTCCAACTTGACATTGACCGGTGGTCTAGCGCAAGGCGGTCCCGGTACGGGGGGGGGTGGCGGTGCGGCAGGCATGGGCGGCGCACTATTTATCAACAGCGGCAATGTCACAGTTAACAACGTTACCTTCAATGGCAACAGCGCGAGGGGCGGCAATGGCAGCGCCCCCGTCGCGAACGCCGCCGGAGGCCCTGGCGGCAACACCGATTTTGCAGGCCTGTTTCCCTTCGTTTCCGCAGGCGGCCCCGGTCAAGCAGGCCTTCCCGGCCTGGTAAATAACGGCGCAGCAGGTGGGCCCGGCGGCCCTGGTGGCAGTGGTGGCGCTGGCAGTGGCGGATTGCCAGGAACCGGTCTCAACGGCGGAATTGGTGGCGCGGGAGGGGTTGGTGGCAGCGGTACACCGGGCGGTACTAATGGCGGAGTTGGAGGCATCGGCGGCATCGGTGGCACTGGAGGCTTGGGTGGCGGTGGCGGTGGCGGTGGCGCTGGCGGCATCGGCGGTCAGGCAGGTACGGGCACTGCAGGCGCTGGCGGCGTTGGTGGTGCTGGCGGCGCTGCCGGATTCGGTGGCGGTGGCGGCGGTGGCGGCGCTGGCGGTACCGGCAGTGTGGCAGGTGCGATCGGCAACGGTGGTGTCGGCGGCTTCGGTGGCGGAGGTGGGAGCGGTACAATAGGCGGACCCAGCACGACCGTCGGAGCTTTCACCCCAGGCGGCGCCGGCAGCCCAACCGGCGGCGGCGGCGGTGCTGGTTTGGGAGGCGCAATTTTTGTTAATAGTGGTAGTTTGACCCTGAACAACAGCACTTTGTTCAACAACACAGCAACCGGAGGCGCGGGGGCGACACCGGGCCAGGGCGCGGGGGCCGCGATTTTTGTCAACTTCGGCGCTAGTGCAACTCTCACTAACAACACCATTACTGCTAACACTGCTACTGCTACTGCCCCTGCTCTTGCTGTGGGCGGGGGCATTGCTACTAACGGCGGTACTGTGAATGTCAGAAATTCGATCGTCGCAGGTAATATTGGCGGCGCGAATCCTGACGTGTTCGGAACCTCTTTCGCCGCCACCAGTATCAACAATTTGATCGGGAATGTTGCTGGCAGCAATTTACCTGCCACCCAGCAACTGACCGTTCCTCTAGCAAATGTCATCGCCCCTACCCCAGGATTGAACCAGGCTACAGGCGTTCCTGTCACCTATGCTTTGGCGGACAGTCCTAATCCGGCGATCGATGGCGGCGACGCCGCCGCGGCTGCGGCTGCCGGGGCAACTGACCAGCGGGGTGCTGGCTTTCCCCGGACGATCGGCGCTAGTGTTGATATCGGTGCTTATGAGTACGGCCCGATCATTACAGGGGTTAAATTCAACGATTTTAACGGGGATAGCCTGCAAGGTGCCGCGGCGACTGAACCAGGTCTTCCGGGCTGGGTGATTTCTGTAGGCACGAAGAGCGCTACTACCGCAGCCGACGGCACTTACATCATCCGCGACGTAAAAACAGATACTCCGATTACAGAAGCGCCACCCGCTGGAACCCCTGCGACTGCTTGGGTGCAGACCCTCGGCCCGACTCCGGCAAATACGGGTATTGTTAATGTTACGGGTGCCAACTTCGGTAATTTCCAGAAAACATCGATCGCAGGCAAGACCTACACCGATCTCGCGGGCAACGGCTTCACGCCCGATGACACCGTATTAAACGGCATCACCGTTAACTTATACAAAGACACCAACAACAACAACACGCTAGAAGTCGGCACAGATACTGTTGTCGGAACTGCACAAACCACTGCAGGAGCAGGAGATTACACATTCTCGGAGATAGGCCCCGGCAATTACCTGATACAAGCCACTGCCCCAGCCAACTCCAGCATCTCTTTCCCCGCTGCCGCAATTCTCGTTAGTGCCCAAAGCGGTACTCCCGTCACCGGTCAAAACTTCGGCGTTTTCCAAAACATCACCGTTAGCGGCACCAAATTCACCGACCTCACAGGCAACGGCTTCTCTGCTGACGACACCCCCCTCAACGGCACTACCGTTCGCTTGTTCAAGGATACTAACGATAACAGCACTTTAGATAGCGGTGATGCGGAAATTGCCTCTCAAGTTACCGGGACAGCGCCAGCGGCTGCTGGGACATATAGCTTTGCCAACGTCGGCTCCGGTAGGCACTTCGTGAGAGAAGACGTACCGACTGGTTTCTCACAAACCGCCGGCCCGACTTTTTATCCAATTAACCCAGTCAGTGGCACAAACATTACGGCTCAAGACTTCGGCAACTTCCAGTTGGGCAAAATCAGCGGGATTAAATTTAACGATCTCAACAAAAATGGCATCCAAGAAGCGCCAGCAGAAGAACCCCTAGGAGGCTGGACAATCTACCTAGATGCCAACAACAACGGCGTCCAAGACGCAGTAGCAGCCGAAACAGGCACTAACGCCGCCGTCACCGATGTCGCCGGTAAGTACCAGTTCACCAACTTGCCCGCCGGCACTTATACAGTGCGGGAAGTGCCACAAACAGGCTGGACGCAAACTGTACCCCCGGTAAATGCAGCTACGCCTACTCTTCCCGGCGCGTTTACGATCGCCGTCACTAGCGGTACCGACTCCCAAAATAACAACTTCGGCAACTTCAAGCCCAATAGCATCAGCGGTCTGAAGTTCAATGACCTCAACAACAACCGGCTACAAGATACCGGGGAACTAGGGCTTGCCAACTGGCAATTCTTCCTCGATACCAACGATAACGGCACTCTCGACACCGGGGAACCGAACACCATTACCGATGCCGCAGGCACCTACAAATTCCTCGATTTGTCAGCCGGAACCTACAAGGTGCGGGAAGTCTTGCAACCTACTTGGACGCAAACTACCCCCAACCCGGATGACATCACTGTCACCAGCGGTCAAGACATCGCTAATATCAACTTCGGCAACTTCCAGTCGAGCACTATTAGCGGTCAAAAATTCAATGACCTCAACAACAACGGCCTTAAGGATGCCGGAGAATTGGGGCTAGGTAACTGGCAAATATTCCTCGACAGTATCAATCCCGATGGCATCTTTCAGCAGGGCGAACCCACTACCATCACTGATGCAGCGGGCAACTACACTCTCCGAGATATACCGGCAGGTACTTACCAGGTAAGGGAAGTCCAGCAAAATGGCTGGACGCAGACGACCCCCAACCCCGCCCCCGTTACGGTTAATCCCTCTGATAACATCACAGGCATTGACTTCGGCAACTTCCTGCCCCAACCGGGGGCGATCCGAGGTCTGAAGTTCCAAGATACCAACAACAATGCCACTCAGGATGCTGGAGAACCGGGTTTACCCAATTTCCAAATTCAGTTAACCAATGTTGTAGCTGGAACTGCTCCTGCTCCTGTTACCACTACCACAGACAACAGCGGCAACTACCTGTTCGCGAACCTAACGCCGGGAACCTACCGCGTCAGGGAAGTCAACCAACCTGGGTTCACCCAAAGCACACCCGAACCCGCCGACATCACCCTAACTTCAGGCGCTATTGTCAGCGGCATCAACTTCGGCAACTTCCCAGCGCCGACGCCGACGCCGACACCTGAACCGACTCCGACGCCGCCACTGCCACCTACACCGACGCCGACGCCTGCACCTGTAACGACGCCGACGCCTGCACCTGTAACGACGCCGACACCTGCACCTGTAACGACGCCGACACCTGCACCTGTAACGACGCCGACACCTGCACCTGTAACGACAGATTTGGTTTGCCCTGAGAACTTCCCCAGGATCGCTACTCCCAATCAGCCCGGCACTCCTTCAGCGGGTGTGAGCAACGGCCCTAACGGCGACGATACGATCGTGGGTAGTGTCGGCAGTGACTCTATCTTCGGGTTGGGTGGCAACGATTTGATCTTTGGTCGAGGGGGCGGTGACTATATCAATGGCAATATAGCCAACGATACTATCTACGGAGGCATCGATAACGATACTCTCTTTGGTGGCAAAGGGTTTGACCTGATTTTTGGCGATCGCGGTAACGATACGATTTATGGCAATCGTGGCAACGACTCTCTTTCTGGCGACGAAGGCAATGACATATTGTACGGGGGCAAAGCCGATGACGTAATTTTGGGAGGCGCGGGCGACGACGTGCTATTTGGCGATCAAGGCAATGACACTCTCTGCGGCGGCGAGGGTAACAATACCTTAATTGGCGGCAGCGGCGATGATTTGCTTTTTGCTGACACCGGCGATGACTTGCTCTTTGGCGGCATTGGCAGCGATACCCTCGTCGGCGGCAGTGGCAGTAATGGCTTTGTCTTGTCAGCGGGCGGAGGAATTGACACGATTTTCAACTTCACCGCAGGAGTTGATTTGATCGGGTTGGTGGGAGGCTTGGACTTCAATCAACTGTCATTGACCGAAACTAATGGCTCGACGGCGATCGGAATCGCCAACAGCGACCAGATTTTGGCTATACTGAGGGGCGTACAGCCGAGCCAGTTATCGGCTCAGAGTTTTAACTTGCTGGTTTAGTCCCCACATAAAACTCGGCAGTTGCAACCGATCCTACAATTGCCTCTCGTCCCAACAGAGGGACTACCCGAAAGCAGAGCCTCGAAGCATGGGTTTCGAGGCTCTGCCAAAGAAGGGGAACGAATTCCGTTCCCCTTCTTTTGTCAAATTTGTTCGAGATACTTCAGCAAGTCGGCCATTTCTTGCGGACTCGGTTGAAACTGGGGCATTGGTGGGGTTTGCCCGCTGGTGACTTGCCGGATCAGATCGAATTCAGATTTGCGCTCGGACACTCCGTGCAAGTTGGGCCCGACTTGAGTGTCTGAAACGGATATGTGACACCCCGCACAGTTCATTTGAAAGATGGCGGAACCCTGAAACGGGTTGCCCGTGAGGGATAATACGCTTTTTACGTAAGGATCGGCGACTTGAAATTGACGTATTGTGATAATTGCCAACATGATGGCAAGCAACACCGCTAGCACAAATATGGCAAGTCGCTCGATCGGGTTTTTAATTTCATTCCTGGCAAGTTGGTTATTCAAAGGAGTTCAATTAAAAATAGTATCTACAAGAAAATTTATTTCTCATAACATAGCTTAATCGTTCGCAGCGGGGAGAGCAAGATCTAATACTCCCGTAAGGGGGTTTTTCGGAAAATTCATCTGTGTAAGTGCTGGTAATATTAAAAATAGGTTGTTAAATCTTAACGTTGAGGAGCTCTCATGGTAGAACCGCTACTTTCAGGTATTGTTCTGGGTCTAATCTTTGTTACTCTGGCGGGGCTGTTTTTTGCTGCTTATCAGCAGTACAAGCGCGGCGATCAGTTGGGTATCAATAAGTAAAAGGGGTCTACAGTCCCTAACTCAGGCTGTCAGGGGGAGGGGGAATTGGGAATTGGGAATTGGGAATTGGGCATGGCGCATGGGGCATTGGTCATTAAATCGGCCTACTGACTTCTTCCCTTTTCCCTCTTCCCTCTTCCCTCTTCCTTCTTCTCAACATCCGTTACATCCCTTACATCCGTTACCAAATCCGTTGCCGAACTTCCTTCGTTAAAGATATCGATCGAGAATAGCAGCAGTTTCCAAGCCTGTTTTTTCCCAGCTAAATTGTTTTGCTCTGGCTAAACCGAGCTCCCGCAAGTGCGATCGAACTTTGGCATCGACTGCAAGCTCTTGCATAGCAGAAGCAATTTCCTCGACGCTGTAGGGGTTGACTAATAAGGCGCCGTCCCCCGCCACTTCGGGCATTGAAGACAGGTTAGAGGTGATGACAGGAGTGCCGCAGGCCATTGCTTCGAGCACGGGGAGGCCGAATCCTTCCCAAAGACTGGGGAAAACCAGGGCGATCGCTTGGTTGATGACTTTGAGCAAGTCGGCTGCGGGAATGTAATCTAAGAATTTTACTCGATCGACCAATCCCAATTCTTGAACCTGTGCCTTCAGCAGCGGCGTATAGCGTTTGTCTTCCGAACCTGCTATCCACAATTCGTATTCGGAATTATGATGCAAAGCAGCAAAGGCTGCTACAACTCGCTGCACGTTTTTATAAGGATTGTGGCGACCGATATAAAGAAAATAATTGCTTGTTGGCAAGTCTAAAAAACGGAAAAAACTGGTATCATATCCGGGGAAAATTGGCGTAATTAAATTAGTAGGAATATTGCAAAAATTATTGATATCTTTAGCAGTTGCTTCCGAGTCGCAAATGATGTGTTCAGCCTGCCGCAGCACTTGGGGAATGTAATAGCGGTGGTAAGGCGTCAGAGGATCGAAGCGGCGGGGAAATCGCAGCGCTATCAAGTCATGTACTGTAATTATATAGCGGCAACCTGCAAATAAAGGAGCTTCGGGAATTGGGGAAAATAACAGGTTTGATTTTAGCTGTTTGTAAATTTTGGGGAGTTGGGTTTGTGTCCACAGCAATCGGTTGATGTGTCCTTTGGTTCCTTGTTCTGGTGTGAGGTTTGGGGGGATTTGGTAGCAATTACTATTGGGGAATTTTTCGGCTGTTAGTAATGTTGGATTGAGGGATTTTAGATGGGGAAATAGGTTTTTGGCGTAGATGGCTAAGCCGGTTGGTTTGGAAATTAGGAAGGAAAGGTTGATTAGTAAGTTAGATTGGGGATTGGGCATGGGATAATATGTAGATTGCGGTTTTTGGTGGGATTTTTTTAACCGCAGAGGGCGCAGAGGACGCAGAGAGGAGAAAGGAAGAGAGGGAAGATTTAAAGATATTGTTGTAAGATGTTGGCGGTTGCTGTTCCGGTTTTGTGCCAGCTAAATTGAGATGATCTGGCTAAACTAGCAGTTTTTAAGTTCGATCGCACTTTTGAATCTGTTGCTAGTGTTTGCATGGCTTCGGCTATTTCTCCGACGCTGTAAGGATTGACTAATAATGCGGCATCTCCGGCTACTTCTGGCATTGATGACAGGTTGGATGTGATGACGGGTGTGCCGCAAGCCATTGCTTCTAAAATTGGCAAGCCGAATCCTTCCCACAGTGTAGGAAAAACTAGGGCGATCGCCTGATTCATCAATACGGGCAATTGAGAATAGGGAACGTAACCGAGAAACTTTACCAAAGATTGTAAACCTAATTGTTCCACTTGTGCTGTCAACTGCGGTGTGTAGGCATTGGGAGGCCCTGCTAGCCACAATTCGTAGTTTGTGCGATCGGGCAAACTCGCAAATGCAGCAATTAATCTCTCCAAGTTTTTGTAAGGATCGTGTCTACCCGTATAAAGAAAATAATTTTTGGTTGGCAAGTCGAGATATCTAAAATTAATATTATCGCAAGCTAGGGGAATGGCGGTCATCTTTTTAGGAGGAATTTGGAAAAAGTTAGCAACATCTGCCGCTGTTGCTTGAGAATCGCAAATAATGTGTTCTGCTTGCCGCAAAACCTGCGGTATGTAGTAGCGAAAATAAGCTGTTAATCGAGAAAACCGTCGGGGAAATCGCAAAGGAATTAAATCGTGAACTGTGACAATGTAGCGACAGCCGGAATACAAAGGTGCTTCGGGAATAGGGGAAAATATCAGGCTTGACTGCAATTTTTTGTAAATTTTAGGTAAGTCAAATTGAGTCCACAGCAGCCTGTTAATTTGTCCTTTTGGGCCGCGATTCGGTGTCAGACTTTCGGGAATTTGGTGGCAAGTATAATGGTTAATTTGCTGGGAAGTCAGTAATGTTGGTTTTAGCTTTTGCAGTTGCGGGAAAAGATTAGCTGCATAAGTTCCGATTCCCGTTGGTTCAGGACTTAAGAAGGATAAATTGATTAAAAGTGGGTTAGACACGCTTGAATTAGCCTTTAAGTTCGATCGAGCATTTGAGCTATATCGGCAGGATTTGGCAGCCGAATTGTAGCATACTCTTGATGAATAATATCAAAAAAACTATTGACTTTTTTTTCAAAATGTGAAAGTCTAAAGTTCTGACTGCGTTGCTGTGCACCAGCTTGAAGTTCTGCTAGCAAATCAGGATTAACAATTAGTTGATGTGAATGCTGACAAAGTTCCTCAATGGTATTGAACACAAAGCCCGATCGCCCATGTTCCACAATTTCCGGTTGGCCACCGCCGTTGAAAACAATCGGAGCACAACTGTTGTGCATTGCTTCCACAGTCGCCATCCCGAAATGCTCAAATCTTTGAGGATTGACTTCACCCAAACCGCAGCCGTGCCAAAATATGCTTGCTCTAGCATAAAGCGATTTTACCTCATCGAAGTCAACATTGACTTTTAGCTCGATCGCCCTTGAATCTTGCTTCAATAAATTCTGAACAGTCTTTAAATAAGGATTTTTCGGAATGCTGCTGCCAACCAAAATTAGTCGCCATCCTTGAAAATCTTCGGGATAATCTGCTAGCAAACTACGGAAAGCTTTAATTAGTTCAATTTGCTTTTTTGTTCCCCCAGCTTCAAACTGTCCCACAGCTAAAATGATGTTTTCTTTCGGCACTTTAACTGTTGCCATTTCCACGGGCGGATAAAGCAGAAAAGTGGGCTGTAGGTTCCAGCGTTTCTCCAACCACTTGACGGTAAACTGACTGTTGGCAATAATGAAAGTGTAATCATCAACAGCAAAGTGACGGTTGCGGAAGGTATTGGGAAAGTGGCAGAAAAATACTGAGATCGGCGACAGTGGTTTTACTTTTTCCAGTTGGTTCGCATTGATAAAAATATCGTAGTTTTTGCTTTCTCTGGCAATTTCATCAAAGGGATTTTCCATATCTTCCACGATGATGCTGGAATCGATGCACTGCATTCCGCGTTTCTCGTAAAACGCCAAGGGCATAATTTTAATTTTGCATCCTGAAAGGTTGAGTCCGTACCAGGATTCTAAGTCGGAAACAGCAACTGGTTTGTTGGCGATAAAAGTAATGTCAAATTCATTTTGTAGCAGCGAGGCGAGGGTAGCCACGTATTTTTGGCCGCCACCAATAAAATGCAGTCCGTGATCGTAAATGGCGATCGACATTTTGCGATCCCCCCGAACCACCTGCAATCGAGACAAAATGCGATCGATCTTCAGGCGACTGTAAATCACCGCCAACTTTTCCGACAACTGCGGCAATACAGTTTCAATGATTTCTGGTTTCTGATAATCAAGCAGCTTTTTAATCGCTACAAACAAACTCTCGAACAGCAAATCGTACTGCTTGTTAGTGAAAAAATCCGAAGTATGAATTCCTTTGACTAATTGCAAAGGTTCATGTTTTGCCAAATACAAAAACCGATTGCGGTTGCAGAAATACTCGGTAAGTTTGCTGCCTTTACTCGAACCTCTATATTCGTGATGGGCGATAGCGGCGGGAGTATAAAGCATTTTCCAACCGCGTTTGTGGCAGCGTTTTGCAAACTCTACATCCTCAAAATACATCACAAAATCTTCATCTATCGGCCCCACATCTTCGAGACATTTCCTGCGGAAAAGCACCGCCGCCCAACAAAGCCCTTCGACTTCCCGTTCTGTATCGTACTGTCCCGCATCTTTTTCGCCAAAGCCGACATCTTGCCAATAAAAATTAGGTAATTGCTGAATACCAGCGCTGTTAATTCGCCCGTCTTTAAACAACAATTTGCCGCTAGCCGCACCTAATTCTTTATTAGTTTCTAGCCGTTTTACAAGAATCTCTAACCAGCGACTGTCAAGGGTAGCATCGTTATTTAGAAAGCCGATATATTGCCCTTTTGCTTCGCTGATGCCGAGGTTGAGGGCTTTCGCAAAGTTGTTGGCAGTATTGACAAAAACCCGAACTTTGGGAAAGAGTTCGCGCAGGGAATTAACGGAATCGTCTTTAGAGCAATTATCAATTACAATTAAATCTAGTTGCTGTTCGGGATACGCAAGTTTTTGTAGAGATTTTAAGCAATCTTTCGTGTGGCGCAGACCGTTATAGTTGACGATAATTAACGAACATATGGGCAGTGCAGTCATTCGATTTTAGATTTTAGATTTTAGATTTTAGATTGAGTAATTGAAGGATTGAAGAATTTTAGATTTTCGATTTGGAATTGAAGAATTTTAAATTGAAAAATTGAATGATTGAGGGATTTTATATCTGGGCTTTGGGATTTTAGATTGAGGAATTGAATAACTTTAGATTTTTGATTAAAGCATTGCTCTCGCGAATAAATCTGGGGCCTTGTGACCAAATTATTTTGGGTCATCTTTGATGCTTTATTTTTGTTGATCGAGTAATTGAGCGGTAATCTTCTCTAAAATAGCAGTATGTTGCTGCTGCACTGCTTTAATTTGCTCTATTTCAGACTGAAAAGTTGCGATTGCTCTTTGCTGAGTCTCAAGCTGTGCTGTAACTTCGGGATATTCGCTGCTGAATTCCGATTCAATTTTTTCAAAGATAGTTTGTTGATTTTCTTGCAATTTTTGCAGTTGTGTGCTTAATGTATGCACGACCCGCGTATTAGCAAAATTGTAAATTACTTGTCGTTCGAGTACCGGTCTGAGCAATTTTCGGACTATTTTCCTAACGACGATGACTGCGGAACCGAGTCGCCTTTGGTAAGAGGTAATGGGGATATTATAAATGTCGAAACCTGCCTTTAAAAGGGCGATATCTTCATCATCTTCATTTTGGGCGATCGTACTATTTTCTGTTCCCAACAGCGACAGCTCAGCAATACCAATTCGCGGCTCCAAAGTTTGCCGCAATTTATGTATTATCTGTTGAGTTGGTATTTCTTCGTACTGCAAACTTCCGTCTCCTTTAGATAACTTACTATGATTTAGTATGGAACAGGCATCTTGGGTGCTTGAATAATAATTGTAACTAATTGTGGAACAGGCATCTTGCCTGTTCAAGGGCGGGCAGGATGCCCAACCCTACTCCCCAGAAGAAAATTCTTCTCTTGTTAAATCAGGATTATTGCTTCCGATATTGGCAATATCTCAATTTAAGCTATAGCAATCCTAAATCATTTGTGAATTTCTTACTCCCTCCCCGAACCCGCGGGGAGGGTTGGGGTGGGGTAAAAAGTTTACGACTCCTGCAAGGATTGCTATAACTCAATTTGACTGTCATCACCAATCATAAACCGCAGAGCTTTTGGACGAGCAGGTGCATTGGTGAGTTGAGCTCGCTGCCCGATCACGCTGTCAACAATTCGCTGGTGAATGCCAACTATTTTCGCCCCTTGCAATATTACACTGTGTTCGATATCCGCATCAATCATCGTCACGCGATCGGCAATACTGCTGTAAGGCCCGATAAAGCAATTTTCAATGCGGCAATTTTCCCCAATTACCACTGGCCCGCGAACTGTAGAATTAATGATTTCCGTTCCTTCTCCTATTTGCACTCGCCCGATAATTTGACTTTTCGCATCTACTTTTAATTCAGTTGAAGCTACGATGCAGCTATCTAAAATGATTTGGTTTGCACTCAGCAAATCATCTTTTTTCCCCGTATCCAGCCACCAACCCTCTAAATTGCAGGCTTCTACGTGTTTTTCCTGATTGATGAGCTGTTGAATGGCATCGGTAATTTCGAGTTCGCCCCGGGGCGAAGGTTGAATTTGATCGATCGCCTCGTGGATAGTAGGAGCAAAAAAGTAAATTCCCACCAGTGCTAAATTTGACGGCGGAACTTTGGGTTTTTCTACTAACTGCAAAACTCTGCCTTTCTCATCAACTTTTGCCACACCGAAAGCAGAGGGATTGGAAACGGGACGCAGCATAATCAGAGCGTCTAGTTTCTGCTTGTTAAAAATCTCTAAAAACGGATCTAACTGATTCTGAATTAAGTTATCTCCCAAATACATAATAAACGGAGAATCGCCCAAAAATGGTCTGGCAACTTTTACCGCGTGAGCGAGTCCTGCCGGCTCTGCTTGCAAGATATAAGTAATTTTCGCCCCGAAGCGAGATCCATCTCCTGTTTTCGTCTTCACCTCTTCCCCGGTTTCGGGACTAATAATAATCCCAATATCAGTAATCCCAGCCGCCACAATTCCTTCAATTCCGTACCACAGTATCGGCTTATTTGCTACAGGAACCAACTGCTTAGCACCCGTATAGGTGAGGGGACGCAAGCGTGTTCCTTTACCGCCAGAGAGGATGAGTGCTTTCATTGGGTGAACTCTGAGTTATCCTTTAGGGTTTGCGGTGCTGGCAAATATTGCCTGCACTTGTTAGCTCTCGTTGATTTTAAACCACCGCTACCCCGCTGGCAATAGTTGCAGTGTATCCTGACACAAATGATTTATTTTGCTCATACTTTTATAGTGCGGGAGGCACAGAGTGTCAGAAACCAGGTTTATTGCCACAGGAAGCAGTTAAAAGCTGAGGTTTTTGGTCAAAAAAACCCTTTCTTAAGGTCGCGGTTGCGCCCGTTCCGATTTAATTGCGTACCCTTTTAATAGCGGCCATATCGGGCAATCAATTGACTACCACTATTGTTTTGATTTGTCAACCAAGCCCACATCTGATCGCCCTGACAAAAATGCCACCATTCGTTAGGATGTTGCTGAAAACCCGCAGCTATCATCGCATTTTTTAATATTTGCCTGCGACGGTGATATTCCTGCTTTTGCGACTCCTTGCTATTACAAAAATAGTCGGGATAAGAACGTTCTGATATTTCATCAATCGGAGAACCCATATCAATTTGCCGATTGTTTTCATCCACTAAAGTTATATCTAAAGCTGCACCTGTACTGTGAGGAGGAGGGGTTGCGCGATCGAGGCTGGGTACTGCCCAAAATTGATAGACGTGTTCTATAATCACTTGGCGTTTGTCTTCGGAAACCGGAAATTCGCAGCCTTGAGCTAGGGCAATTTGATTAAAAGTATAATCTACCATAAATTGCTGCACTTCCACCGGCCGATAAGCGTCAAATATCAGAATTTTCCAATTTTGATAATTTTGCTGTAGCTGGGTTTTAGCGGCGATTAAACTATCTACAACTCCTTGCCGCAAGTAGTAAGGGGAATCTGCTTTGCTGTTGTGATACGGTGCACCCAACTTTTGATAAGGGTGCGGCATTTCAAATGCAAAATGTTCTGCTGGAATAGGGACTAAAGGTTCGCCACATTCGTCGATCGCTATTTGCTGGTATGGTTTCATATCAAGGTTTTAACCTACTTTATGATTACTTATAAACTACAATACTCAGTATATGCTTTTCACTTGATTCCGTCGCGCTGCAAATAGCAAACCAGCTAGAATATCTTTATATTCTAAATCCTCATAGTCATCTATAATCTCTTTAGTATTCATACCCGAACTAAGTAATTCAATAATTAATTATACTGGATATCGGAGACCGCGCATACAGGGTTTTCCGTGACAGATATTTGGATCGAGTGTGATGCGCTGCAAAAGTTTGTTTTCCATATTTTAGGAACAAATATTAAATATATCCTAACCTAAAGAGCGTAGCTTTCGATCGGTTTGTAGTAAGGACTTTAGTGTTTTCCATCTCCACCTAAAGTACTAAAGTCCTTACTGCCCCAAAATCCTAACTTTGGCGGTAAGCAACTACCGCATAAAACGGATCGCCGCTTGGTATTCGCAGCATTTGCATAAAACTCGGCAAGTTAGGCTTGCGAACAATTACTTCCGGCTTGCTAAATCCAGGTATATTCACTCCTTTGACAGAATCAAAGTAACCTTTAACTAATTCGACCCGATCGCCCTCGGAACCTTCCCGCCAAGCCGCGATCGCCTTTTGATAAAACATCCGGTTGGAAAAGCTCATAATTGCTACGCCACCCGGCTTCAATATCCGGTGAATCTCGGCAAAAATCGCATCTGGGTGCTGCAAATACTGTACCGAAACACAGTTGACAACGGCGTCAAACTCTGAATCCGGCAGTGGCAATTTGGGATTTGCGTTCAAATTCTGCACAAAATAATGATTCAGCCTGCGATTCTTTGCCAACTCGTCTTCATTCATGCCGTGCCCTTCAACATGGGCAAATTGCATCTCGTCGGGCAAGTGAGAAACCCAACTGCTCATCATATCAAAAATCCGAGTATTCTGTTTCAGCCGTTCCCGATATAAATCGGTTAGTTGCTGAATGAATCCATCGTCTACGTGCGTTACAAACCGGGGATAGGAGTAGAACAAATTGTCGTCGGTGTCGTCTAACTTGGTGCGTTGGTCGGCTGGAAGCAACATAAATTCTGATCGCGAACTAGATTTACTCTTTATAGTTTAAGAACAATAAGAATTGTTAACATATCCGGCAGAGGGCGGATTCCCGGTTTTAGCGTAGCAGTCGATCGCAAAATAACCGACTTGCACCCTTTGGGCTTGTGGCAAGAAGACGGTTTGCCGACTTCCAGCATTGGCGACAAACTGCAAGAGGTAGGCGGGACGCTGACAGGCGCGATCGATCGCATGGAAGAAAGAGGCCTATTCCGCCGGAAGAGAGACACGCGCGATCGGCGCATTTGGCGCATTTGGCTGACAGACTCCGGCATACAACAGAGCGGGAAAGACAACGCACAGAGCAAGAGCGACTGGCGAAGGAGCAAGTCCAGCAACGTGTAGAACGCTTAGAGGAAATGCTGCGATCGCAAGGTATCGATCCCGATCGATTGCCGGATGCAGTGGATTCTGGCGATTGAGATAGCGGTCTTAGTTTTCCGGAACATTGTCTTTTCTTCACCGCGATCGGGACTACTCCTACGCTGTTTCTGGCTCGTCTAGTTCCAGAAAAAGGCCCTCAGCATTCATGACTAAATCTTCATCAGACAGCGGTGGAAAGTCTAAATAAGCTGTGATACCAACTTTGGTCGTAACCTTTAGTGATATAAATTAGATCGCTAGGCTTACCCCCGTATTCAAAATAAATCTTTTGCTGAATTCCAAAACTAAAGATTTAGAATTACTTAGCTATACAGTTTTAAAAACACCTGTTCAAATAGATCCTAGACATTGTGCAGGCTAACGTTGCCCATCACCCGCCGATAGCCTTTGCATCATAACCGATCAACTTTCGGCGGTCGGTGTGCATGGGCGTTGTTATACAGTGATCACAAAGACTTGATACCTTCAGCTTCAAGACGCTCTTTAATAGATTTTCCTCCTCCTGCGACCCTATCTAGGAATAAGGACATACTTTGAATAGCACCCATAATATCTTCAATTCTCTTCAACTTCTGCCCTTGCCCTGTCTCTATATAAAAATTCAGCAATCTATCAAACCAGACTCTACTTTCTGGATTTTGCAGCAATTGACAAAACTCACGGTAGGTTATCAACCTTTTCTCGCTTGCAAGATACATATCGTTTCCAATGCTTGGCTGTATCAAGTAATAGATTCCGTAATCTTGTCTAAAACAACGACTTAGTATCGTTATTAAAGTTATAAGCTCTGTATCATCTTTTTTGCTAAGTCGAAGATATGAAAGCTCTTGCCTGATCTTATCTAACTGATAAAATAAACGAGCTGTCATGTAGCATGATGAGATCAAGTAGCAGCCGTAATTGTTAAACCATTCAGGCGATTGTTCAGAAATTTCTTTAACATTAGTTATATAAAGCAATTTTTCGTTCTTTTCACCATCGTTAGCTATTTTCTTTAAGATTTCAGAGAGACGAAAATAGTTTTCAACTAAGTAGAATCTTAAAGGGTTTAAATAAGTCGAAACAATTCTGTCAGCTTCCTGTTTATCTTTAGCTTTATTTTCACGGTAAGAGTTGAGTCCGTAGGTAACAAGTACAACTAAAACCGAGGTAAATGCTGAAATTATTGCGGTCAAAACTTCTTTCACGTTGTCCTTACCTCTTAGCGATTATCAGACCATCTTAAATACTCAACGATCAATCAATCTCTGAGTACCTCCATTTCAGAGCGAGGGGGAGTTGCAGCTATGCGATCAAAGCGTTCGCGGTTGCTCTGTTCCCAATACTGCCGAGTTTCTTCGGCTGATTTCACAACTTCTTAATACTCAGCTTCTACATCTGTCTGGTGCGCCTCAATGTAGGAAATGGCAAATGGCAGCGCCCAACTCCTCATCCGTAAGGTTAAATACATCACGAATGAATTTAGGGGGATACTGGGCTTTGAGATGATCTATTACATCATAAAGAGTTATTGGTGTTCCCGCGATCGTAAGCCCCCTTTCTGTGCGGACGATAGTCACTTTTCCATTAGGTTGTGGAGCCATATCCCTAACCATCCAAAAACTACATCCATATTACCTTTTTCTGGGAATTACCCACAGGCTAAGAAACCCGGTTTCTTCGATAATCTTAATTGGGATACGAAATATCTCGAAAGAAAGCTGGTTTCTGGGAATTACCCACAAACTAATATCATAAATTTAAAATTATTTGTAAACTAAACAACTCTATGGTATACTAGAAGATTGTGAATATTAATCAAAAGTAAAGTAACAAGCCGGGAGAAATCAAAATGACACAGCAAACCCTGCACGGAACCAGCCGCAAAAGAAAAAGAACATCCGGTTTTCGCGCCAGAATGCGTACCGCAACTGGTCGATTGGTAATCAAAGCTCGCCGCAGCAAAGGTCGCCACCGCCTCGCAGTCTAGCACTGCATCAAGGTTGAGAGGCCTCCACGATCGCCCTACGCCATGTTGCCCGAGACAAACCGACTTAAGCACCGAAAAGACTTCAGCGCCGTATACCGCAAGGGAATGCGCCGTAACTCGGCCCATTTCAGCTTAAGAGCTCTGCGTAAACCAAAAAGCGTCGAATTAAGCAAACCGACAGCCGAGAAATCCTTGCAGCCGACTCGCACAGGCATTTCCATCAGCCTGAAAGTCAGCAAACGCGCTGTAGTCCGCAACCGGATTAAGCGTCAGATTCGGGCAGCTTTGCGACAGCTATTGCCCCGATTAAAATTCGGGTGGGATTTAGTAATTGTCGTGCGTCCGATCGCACAAGAGTGCAATTATGCAGAAATTCTGCAAGAATTAGAGCAGTTGTTGGTAGAAGCCGAGGTACTAGATGGGAATTCGAGAGGAAGTATATTATGAAGGCGGCCCCGCGCCGGGAGACTTGATCCTCAATTTACTCCTGGGGCTGACTGTGGTGGGAATCCCCCTAGCAGTAGGAGCAATTGTCCGGGCTCTGTGGCTGCGCTATCGGATCACGAGCCGCCGAGTGTCGGTAACTAGCGGTTGGATGGGGGGCGAACAGACAGACGTTATCTACTCAGATATAGTCAAAATCGTCACAGTACCTCGCGGTTTCGGGACTTACGGAGACATGGTGCTCACCATGAAAAATGGCAGCCGCTTGGAACTCAGAGCTATGCCGAAATTTCGAGCAATGTATGACTACATTAACGAAAAACTGCCCATAGCCGCTCAAAAAGCAAACGCGGCCCAAGCTAAATAACCGAACCGCTTCGCCCTCAAATCAGGGTAAAGTGAGTGCGAGTATTGGCAAACTCATTAAAACAAACCCGCAGACCGGGCGGTCGATCGACGGGCCATGTCCTAAGATAGAGACAAAACCCTAAAAATTGAGGCGGCTCGCCTTCAGCGGGTAAAAATAGTTCTCAACAGCAAACATAGAGCACCTAAATTAACTCAAAGCGAATGGATTTCGGTATCTCGTTTCTCTCCAACAACCTCATGCTCCCGATCCTAGATTTTTTCTACGGGATCGTGCCAAGCTACGGTTTAGCGATCGTAGCACTGACGCTCGTGATTCGCTTTGCTCTTTATCCTCTCAACGCAGGCTCTCTTCGCAATATGCGGCGCATGAAAGTAGCGCAGCCGTTGATGAAAGAGCGAGTAGATCAAATTCAAAAACTCTATAAAGACAATCCTGCCAAACAGCAGGAGGAAATGAGCAAAGTATACAAAGAATTTGGTAATCCTCTAGCAGGATGCTTCCCCTTGGTGCTACAAATGCCAGTGCTGTTTGCACTGTTTGCAACGCTCAGGGGTTCGCCGTTTTCTGACATAAATTACAGCGTCAACGTTCAAGTTTTGCCTAAAGAACAAATCGAAACTGTTCAACCGCAAGCTTTTGCGACACCGCCCCAAAATATTTACGTCACAGGTACTTTTCATGCTCCTGTTGTGGGCGTAATTCCAGGCGGCGACAAACTCGCAGTCGGCGACACAACCAAGATTAATTTTCAAACCCCAGAGGGCAAACCTCTCAAAGTTTTAGCTGCAGAAAATAAGAGCGAAATCGACTTTGAACCCGGCTGGAAAGTCATCAAAGGCGAAGATCTGATAAAGGTAGATGAACAGGGAAACATCACGGCATTAGCGCCCGGTGAAGCCACAGTTCAAGGCACAATCCCCGGATTGGCTAGTAACAAAGGATTCCTGTTTATTGAAGCTCTAGGCCGCGTTGGCGCGATCGACTCAGACGGTACAATCCACTGGGATATTTTGGTAATGATCTTGGGCTTCGGCATCAGTTTGTACATCAACCAAACCCTTTCAGGACAAGCACAAGGACCAAACGACAACCCCCAACAGGCTACAGTTAACAAACTGACGCCAGTCATATTTTCAGGGATGTTTTTGTTCTTCCCGCTGCCCGCCGGTGTGTTGATGTATATGCTGATTGCTAACATCTTCCAAACAGTTCAATCGTTTATTTTGTCGCGAGAACCGCTGCCAGAAAACCTCCAAAAAATAGTGGACGAAGCAGAGGCGAAAACCCAAAAAGAACAAGGATTAGATGCACTTCCCTTTGAGCCCAAGCGTTCTAAGAAAAAGGCTTGATTTTAACAACAATGAAAGACTCTCAAATGCAGCGCGGACAGGCATGGTTAGAAGAATTGCTACAACTGTCCGCAATTCCTTCAAAAGTGGTATGCGAACAACAAAAAGATTGCTATTGGATGACAATAGATGAAAGCAATTTGACTCCAGAACAAGTTGCAATCTTAGTCGGGCCAAACGGTAATGTAATAGATGCCATTCAGTACCTCTGTAACACGGTTCAGAATATAGGTCAGGAAGTAGAGGAGTCAATTCCTTATACAGTTGAACTAAATGGCTATCGCATCCGCCGCCAAGAGGAATTGCGATCGATGGCAGAGTACGCAGCAGATCAAGCCCGATCGACGGGAGTTGAAGTTGAAATAAAATCGCTGTCTTCGGCAGAACGCCGTCAAGTCCACAGCTTTTTGAGCGAATGTGAGGACATAGAAACTTACAGTCAAGGACAAGAACCCGATCGGCGTTTGGTAGTGCGCCTGCGCTGACGCTAAAGAGGGAAGAAGGAAGAAGGAAGAAGGAAGAAGTTAAAAATTAACTATTCCTTTTGACCTTTGAATTCAAGAAGTAGGAAGGCAAAAGATTATGGAGACAATTTATATCCCTCATCTACTCACAAAAAGTGAGCGGAAAGAGGTCATTGATTTTGAAGAATTTATCCCCGATTTAGAAACTCTTACTCCGGTGCGAGGACGACTGCAAGTGACTCACCAAGGGAATTATCTTGAGGTGAAGGCGAAAGCAGAAACAATAGTTACTCTCACCTGCCACAGATGCTTGAAACAATACAATCATCGTTTGGCACTCAACTCATCGGAACTAATCTGGCTCGAAGAAACAGCAAATCAAACAGATTCCAGTTCAGCAGAAATAGAAGTTGCTTTAGAAGATTTGGTGGAAAATTTGTCCCCAGGTGGCTATTTCTCTCCGGGCGATTGGGTGTACGAGCAAATGTGTTTGGAACTTCCGCACAAACAGATATGCGATATTGAATGTCCGGGAATTTCTTTAACTGATGATGCAAATACAGAAAGCACCGAAACAGTCTCAGACAGTCGCTGGGCGTCTCTGGAAGCACTTAAACGGCAATTGCCTTAGTCAATAGTCAACAGTCATTAGTCATTAGTCATTAGTCATTAGTCAGTAGTCAGCAGTCAGTAGCTAAGAACTAATAACTGTTGAATAAGGACTGCAAAAAAAATCACATCGACTAACATCTAATAACCAATAACTAAGGACTAAGGACTAATGACTAATAACCAATGACTAATAACCACTGACAACTGACTAATGACTATTTTTAGCGACGAGTTTGAACTGCTGCTGCGATCGCGCTACCCCCTAATTTACATTCCCACACGGGAAGAAGAGCGCGTAGAATCGGCGATCGCCCAATGCGCCAAAAAACAGGGTTCTCGCGCTGTCTACATCTGGGATTTTGTTGATGGCTACCAAGGCAATCCCAACGATGCCGGTTTTGGCAAGCGCAACCCGCTACAAGCTTTGGAATTTCTCGAAAAATTGCCAGCCACCGCGCCGGCAATTTTTATTCTGCGCGACTTTCAGCGGTTTTTGGAAGATGTCTCGATTTCCCGCAAGCTGCGGAATTTGGCGAGACTCCTCAAATCTGTACCCAAAAATATTGTCATTGTATCTCCTCTAATTTCGATCCCGGAAGACCTCAGCGAAGTGATGACTGTTTTGGAGTTCCCCCTGCCTGCGGCGGGGGAAATTAAAATTGAGGTAGAAAGGCTGTTAGGGGCAACCGGACAAGCCATTGAAGGGCGTTTGCTGGACGAAACAGTGCGCTCCTGTCAAGGACTGTCGCTCGAACGAATCCGTCGAGTTTTGGCCAAGGCGATCGCAACCAGAGGCGAACTCCACCCCGACGACGCGGAACTGATTTTAGAAGAAAAGCGCCAAACAATTCGCCAAACTCAAATTCTGGATTTTTACCCAGCCCGCGAAAATATATCGGATATCGGTGGTTTGGACAATCTCAAAGAATGGCTGCTGCGACGCGGCGGTGCTTTTTCCGATCGAGCCCGCCAATACGGTTTGCCGCATCCCAGAGGTTTGTTGTTAGTCGGAATTCAAGGAACCGGAAAATCCTTAACAGCAAAGGCGATCGCCCACCACTGGCATTTGCCTTTACTACGCTTGGATGTCGGGCGTTTGTTTGCCGGATTAGTAGGAGAATCGGAATCCCGCACCAGGCAAATGATTCAGCTAGCCGAAGCTTTGGCCCCCTGCGTGCTGTGGATTGACGAGATTGACAAAGCTTTTGCGGGATTAGACGGTAAAGGGGATTCCGGCACAACTAGCCGGGTGTTCGGGACATTTATTACTTGGTTAGCAGAAAAAACTTCGCCGGTGTTTGTGGTAGCAACAGCCAATAACATCCAGTCTTTGCCGCCAGAAATGCTGAGAAAAGGCAGGTTTGACGAAATATTTTTTGTGGGTTTGCCCAGCCAGGAGGAACGGCGGGCGATTTTTGAGGTACATTTGTTGCGGTTGCGATCGCACAGCATCAAAAATTACGATTTAGAACGCTTGGCTTACGAAACTCCCGATTTTTCAGGGGCCGAAATCGAGCAAACTTTGATTGAAGCAATGCACATTGGGTTTAGCCAAAATCGAGACTTTACGACAGATGATATTTTAGAATCAGCTAGTCAGATGGTGCCCTTAGCCAGAACGGCTCAAGAACAAATCCAGTTTCTCCAAGATTGGGCCGCTGCTGGAAAAGCTCGCCTTGCTTCTAGATACGGCAGTCTGAGCCGCCGGATTCAAGGTTAAGCTTTTGAAGTCAACCGTCAACCTTCTATCCGTTACATCCGTTGCACAATCCGTTGCCGAACTTCCTTCATTTGCGGTTTTATGAACAGTGTATATAGCGTTTTCAAATTTTTAGTAGGTTTTCTGCTAGCGATCGTCCTGATGGCAGGTGCTAGCGTGGCTGCTGCACTTTACTTTGCCGCTAAGCTAACTACTTTGCCCGAAAAACCAATTTTTTCCAACGACAAAACACCAGCTCAGGTTGCGGGCGCTGCGCCGAAGTCAACAGCCCAGGCTAGCCCTGTTTCTACATCTAGCGATGCCCCGTCTCCCAAACCCCTGGAACCGGGAGCTTACCGCGCGATGGTGACTCAGCCGATCGGCTTAATTCTCCGGGATACTGGTAGCCGAGACTCGAACCGCATTGGCGGTGTTGGTTACAAGGAAAAAGTCGTGGTTTTGGAAGAGTCGCCGGATAAAGAGTGGCAGCGAATTCGGGTTGAGGATGGCAATCGCGAAGGTTGGGTCAAAGGTGGCAATACTGAAAGAATTGAGGGCGAATAAAACTTAGATATTAATTAGACAACAAATATAGCCTTTCTCAGTAACATGAGGTGATCATAGGCCTCCGTGAGCATAGGCCTCCGTGGGCATAGGCATAGGACTCGCCCCCATACCTGACAACGCTTGAGAACCATTATATATCCATTTCATTGTGAGGGCAGCGAAGCAATCGCAGTGTGAAAATTGTTCACCAACGCCGGGTTTTTACCTGTTTATTGTTGCCAATAGCGAGATACACATTTATCCCGTAAAGTCAAGTTAATTTTATTTACGATATTTGAGATTGCAGTTTGATGCGCGGACACTGCGGGGGCGATCGCCTCTGCAAAATCCTGAATTTGACATAAAAGCCCAGCAAACAAAAGGTTTCAAGAGCTAAAACTCAACATAAAAACTCGAAAATATATAATCCTAACTTATGTTATTCAAGAGAGTATGTTAAGAAAATTAGCAAAATTTTAAGGTTAGTTGCAAAACGCAGGCTGTTATCACCGCCACAGAGGCAAGAGTGGTAGCTTGGATTACAAGATGTAAGTTTTCAGCTCTTCAGCTACCAACAATAAAAAATATGTACGACAAACGTCCCGATCGAGATTTGGCGACTGCGGCTGTTACTGCGGCTTTGGGAGCTGGGGTCGTTACCTCTTTTGCGGTTAGCAGAGGTCAAAACCCCCTGGTAGCCATCGCAATTACTGTTTTTGCAGCGGGAGTAGCTGTAATTTGCGATCGGTTCGGCTTAATTTAAGCGATCGTCTATTTTTTAATACAAAGTCAACTTATCAAAAAATCCCCGCCCTATTTGCAATTAGCAAAAGTGGGGATTTTTAGTAGCTAGTTTTTTGGTTAATCAGCGGTACTTTCCCAGATGCACTCGCCACATAAAAAAGCCGCGTTTCTTAACAAAAAACCTGCGATTTCAGGCTCTTTACCCGACAACAAATTAAGGTGATGACAACCTGCGCCCAAGTCTTGTGGTAATTTCTGCTGCAGCCAGATAAAATATTAGCCAGCACTACCCCAGAACTTATTCTTTTTTGGCCTTAAAGGCTAAGACTATGCCTGCAAACTTTTTTGCTGAGTCTCGCGCCTCTAGAAGCAGCGATGCTATCTTAGTTGTTACCTGTAATTATTTTTGACGGTAAATTTTTTAGAAAAACGGGTGCTTCGCGCTTTCCAGGTAGAACTTAGCGTTGATAGAATCCAAGCCAAGCGTGCCAAAAATCATTTTTGGCAGTTTGCTCACACAACCCACCCACAATTTCACACTAAAAAATTATGGAATCTCTTGCTTACCTCGAACTTGCTCTTGTTTGCGAAGCACCCACAGAGTCGAAAATTTTTGATCAGCCCAAGTGGCAAAACCTATCGAGTCAGACTTACGTCCGTTTGTTGTCTCTGGCTTTGATGCTCTCGGTTTTGAGTGCAGCCGGTGCGGCTTTTGCTCAAATAGATCCGGGATATCCCAATGTGCGAGCGATTCAAGACAGGTTGCGGGAACTCGGTTATTTTCCCAGATCATCGACAGGTCAACTCGGCCCGGTTACAAAACAAGCGCTGACTAACTTTCAGCGAGACTATCAACTGTCGCTGACTGGCAGGCCCGATCGAGCTACTGTGATAGCACTCAACAGTTTTGCCGGGGATGACGATCGACCTTTTAATACTATTTATACAAATTATCGGGAGCTGCGTTTTGGAGACGCAGGTGCAGGTGTTTCTGCTCTCCAGCGCAGGTTGAAGCAGCTAGGCTACTTCAACGCGCATCCCACAGGGAGTTTTCGGGAAGTGACTCTTCATGCGGTGAGATACTTCCAGCGAATTAATCGACTGCGGGTGACTGGAGTTGCTGACAGGCAAACTTTAGCTTTGCTGTTTGGTTCCACCAGGCCGATTCCCCCCGTTACGCTTCCAGGGAATATTTCAGGAAATGGCGGTTGCAAGGGGCTGCGGTTCGGAGACAGAGGAGCGACGGTAGACTTGATCCAGCGGCAATTAAAAGCTTTGGGCTATTTTGAAGGTGGCGTTGACGGTAAGTTTCGGGAACGCACTCTCTACGCTGTGACTCGTTTTCAGCAAGATTACAATCTGGTTTCTGACGGCTGCGCTGACACTGCTACTTTGACTGCTATCGATGCCCAGATGAGGCAATCTGAAATTACCTCATGGACGGAGGAAGATGACCAACAGAGTAATGGCGGAGATTTTCTGGAGTTGGGCGACAGAGGCAGACAAGTAGAATTTGTGCAGCGGAGGCTGCAAGAATTGGGTTATTACAGGAGCCAGATTCACGGTTGGTTCGATCGACCAACTCAAGCAGCTTTGATCCGCTTTCAGAGAGATAGCGGGCTGTTCGGGACTGGAAGGGTCGATCGCAGCACTCGATCGGCTTTGCAGCAAGGCAACAGGCAGGCAGGAGCGCCTGTGCCGCAAATCGCCGCTGGTCTGCGACGGGGCGATACTGGGCCTGCTGTCCGACAACTTCAGTCTGCGCTCACCAGTCTGGGCAAAAACCCCGGCCCGGTGAACGGAGTATTTGGAGCCGAGACCGAGTTTGCGGTGCTGTCGTTTCAGCAGGAACGCAATTTGTCACCGGCGACGGGTATTGCCACTCCGGCGACTTTGGCTGCGCTCCAAAATGGATTAGCTGGGCGGGTAGCTGTTCATGCTGTTCCCATTAACAGCAGTTTCAACTCTCGATCGAGCATTCAGCAATTACAAAGGCGACTGCAAGACCTCGGCTTTTACACAGGCTCGATCAGCGGAGTTTTGGATACTTCGACGAGAGACGCTCTCGATCGAGCTCAGCGCAGTTACGGGGTCAGCAGCGACGATTTGTTGAGCCAAACTTTTTAGCCCCACGCTTGCGGACGCTACATCAAAGAAATCGGGTTTCTTGTTTCCGGCTCATTCCTGAAATGATGTATTTTTCCTAAGAAACCCGGTTTCCGCGTAACTGTGATCGCACTTGGGCTACCAAGTTTTGTTAAAAGTTGTAACAAGTCATACTTGAAATGCGAAAATAGTGTAATGTCACTCGATTGAATCCGGGGCGCTGCTGCCGTTGTGGGCGATCGACCTCGGACAAGACCAATTGCTGGAAACCAAAGACGGCCATCCCATCCGCAAAGCTTCGTGACACACCGTATGAATGGTTAGCTGGCAGTCTAGCAGGTGCAACCCAGACTTTTCAGCTTGCTTCATGCCAATTTTCAAAATCGAATCGTTGTTAAATTCGATCGTTCTGTTGCACTGAACGCAGACTAGGTGGTGGTGGTGATGTGGGTAAGGCTGGTTTATTTCATAGTGTTTGTGACCTTCTGCTAGTTCGAGTTCGCGGAGGAGGCTCATCCTTGCCATTAACTTTAAAGTTCGGTAAATGGTGGACAAGCTAATATTTTCTCCGCGATTTTTTAACAAAGTGTACAAATCCTCCGCACTCAGGTGATTGCCTTTGGGGAGGTTCTGAAACACGTGCAAGATGGTTTCCCGTTGGGGAGTCATCCGCCAGCCTTTGTCATTGAGTTCGGATTTGAATGAGGACGCGGTATAAAGTGCCATAGTGACCCTCTCAAGAAAGTCTGCCTATTGACAATAATACACAACGATCGAGATATTTTGCAAATATCACAGCTTATTGAAAAAAGATTGAGGAAAAAATTTGGTTTTTGATATTTTTTGACTTTTAACAAGCTTTATGACTGAAAGCATCCAGGATACAAGCCCCCGGATTCATTCCTTCGGAGACTCAGGACCCAGAAATAAAAAACCTGTATCGGATGAAACTTGCCCCCCGAATTTATGCGTGGGGTCAATGCTTCAATTCTAAAATCTAAAATCTAAAATCTAAAATCCATTGACTGAAAGCATCCAGGATACAAGCCCCCGGATTCATTCCTTCGGAGACTCAGGACCCAGAAATAAAAAACCTGTATCGGATGAAACTTGCCCCCCGAATTTATGCGTGGGGTCAAGGCTTCAATTCTAAAATCTAAAATCTAAAATCTAAAATCTAAAATCTAAAATCGATTGACTTGCTGCAGAGGACAGAGAAGTGGTTGAGAAGTAAATATTGTTACTTCTGCCGAATGCCTCATGCCTTCTGCACAAGTGCCAAATGCCTTGCTCCCTGATTAATCGCGCTGACTGACCGGCCAAATTTAAGTCAGAGACTCCAGATAGTCGCGGACGCGGTTGCGACGCTTAGGTTGGCGGAGTTTTTGCAAAGCTTTGGCTTCAATTTGACGGACGCGCTCGCGGGACAAGTCGAGGGCGCGACCGATTTCTGCCAGCGAATAGGGGTGTCCGTCACCCAAACCAAAGCGCATCAGAATTACATCTCGCTCGCGGCTGGTCAAATCTGCCAGCAGTTGCTGCAAGTCGCGGTGCAAAGCTTCTCGCATCAGCATTTCTTCTGGGGAGATGCTGTCGGTTTCTAGCAAGTCGCCCAACTCTGTATCTTTTTCGTTGCCCACTTTAGTTTCCAAAGAAACAGAACGGGGTACTCGCAACAAAACTTCTCGGACTTGGGGCGCTGTCATGTCCAACTCGACAGCGATGTCTTCGATCGTAGCTGTCCGACCTTTTTCTTGAGAAATTTTGCGCTGGGCTTTTTTGATTTTGTTAAGTTTTTCGGTGATGTGGACGGGGAGGCGAATGGTGCGGCTTTGAGTGGCGATAGCCCGCGTAATTCCCTGCCGAATCCACCAGTAGGCATAGGTGCTAAACCTATAGCCCCGCGTCGGGTCAAACTTTTCTACAGCTCGCTCCAGTCCCAGAGTACCTTCTTGTATTAAGTCGAGCAATTCTAAACCGCGATTTTGATATTTTTTCGCCACCGAAACCACCAGGCGCAGGTTCGCCTTAATCATGTGGTCTTTAGCTTCGACGCCTTCAGCTTGAATTCTTTCGATCGTCTCGACCGTCATCTCGGCTAACTCGGCCCACTGGCGCTTGCCTTCAGACATAATTCGCTTGAGTTCTGGCACGTCACTGACACCGGCGGTTAATGCCCAGCGTTCCAGGGAAGGTTTATGTCCCAACTGTGCTGCTAACCGATCGCGCACCTCAATTAAATGCACGAAGCGCCCAATTAGCCCTTCTTCCTGGGAGGCGACGGTGTTGCGTAATTCCAGCAATTTGATATAGCGCTGAACTTTTTGAGCTTCCGAGACTTCTTCGTCTCTACCCAAGAGACGAACCCGACCTATTTCTTGGAGGTACAGGCGCACTAAATCTGTAGTGCGACGGCTGGCATTTTTTTGCAATTTGGCTGCTGGGTCTGCATCTTCGGTCTCTGCTGGGTCTTGGTCGAGCAGTTCGTCTCCAGCTTCTTCAGCATCTTCATCCAACACATCACCTTGCAAGGGATTGACTCGCAGTTGTTCGTCGAATTCAGCTTCAGCGTAAAAAGAGGTGGCTGGCATAGTGATTTTCTCAGTGGCTCCGGGTGAAAAGATGCTACGCTTAGCGGTTATTTATAATTAAGATGCCCATTTGGTTAAGACGAAGCATCACCGCTTTGTGTTTCTTTAGTAACTTTTCTGACTTTTCTGCTGTTGTTCGATCGAACTTTTGCTGCCCCACTTGTTTTACCAAGATTCTGGAAAACGCTAAGAACTTTCTGATGTAACAGGTTGAAGGCCCGAAAAGTGTGTTGTACTTCTTTGTTTATGTAGCTAGTATAGATAGTGACTGGCTAGAAACAAGTGACGTTAGTCAGAAGTTAAGTTAATCTTCATCACCGATAACCTGGTTCCCGATCACTTCGGAAAATTAGCCATTTTTTTAATAAAACTTTATATAACTCGGCGCTCTTGATTAAATACGCTGTTGCGAGCGCAGAAGTTTAATCTATTACAGCATATGAGCTTCAGAGTTGCTATAGTCCGCAGTACCGAGTTATTGACTGACGCAAAAACCGGGTTTCTTCCTCAAATTTCTGGATTAAAACCTAGAAGTTTGAGCAAGAAACCCGGTTTCGGGATCTCTTTTGCCTAAGTCGCGACTTTGAGGCGGCGATCGGCTGATATTTTTTTTGCTGTTGGCCATTGGTAACAAGTTAAGCTAAGAAAGCATTTGTCAATCAGCAACTAGGCTCAACATTTACTCGGATTTTGGGCATAAAACTGAGATGTGGGCGATCGAGGAATCATGCCTCCCATGATGTTTATACCTACTCCCTCTCAAATCGTAAATTTTCCACTCCTAAAAAAGCAGTTTTTTTGAGTAGTATTACTGATTGACAAATGCAATTAAGTCTTAACTTGTCACCAATGGCTGTTGGCTACTGCTTCCCGCTTAACATCACGCCCCGAACACCAGCATCTGAAACCGGGTTTTTGGCCCTGGGTCTGCATATCAAGCGCAAGTTTTTCCTCGCTGTTACCCGGTTGATCGGGTTTTAGTGAGAATGGTGCGATCCTCTTCGAGGGCTTCGCTAACGGGCGCGAGTCAACTCAAATTAAAATTGCTAGCGTGGATAAAGTTTCATCAGTTCCCTTACCTGTTCGGCGTGATAGGAACTGCGAGTTAAGGGAGAAGCGACAACTTGCAAGAATCCCAAAGATTCGCCAAACTTTCTCCAAGCATCAAACTGTTCTGGAGGCACAAAGTTTTCTACGTTCAAGTGCTTTTGAGTCGGTTGCAGGTACTGTCCAACTGTTAAAATATCGCAGCCGACAGCCCGCAAGTCTTGCATTGCCTCCCGAATTTCGGCGTCTGTTTCTCCCAGTCCCACCATGATGCCGGATTTGGTGTAAACCCCAGGTGCGAGTTCGCGGCTTCGCTGCAATAGTTCCAAGGTGCGATCGTACTTTCCTTGCGGCCGCACCTTCCGGTAAAGTCGCTTTACGGTTTCGGTATTGTGGTTGAGTACCTCTGGCCGGGCTGCGAGAATGATTTCTAAAGCTTGCCAGTTGCCGCACAAGTCGGGAATCAAAACTTCTATAGTTGTATCGGGCATCGTCGATCGCACTGCTTGAATGCACTCGACAAATTGAGACGCCCCCCCATCTGGCAAATCGTCCCGGTTGACAGAGGTAATCACGACGTGGTTGAGTTTGAGCCGCTGAACCGCTTGCGCCAATCTTTGGGGTTCTGTGGGATCTAAAGATTGAGGCTTTTTCTCAAAATCGATGTCGCAGTAAGGACAGGCGCGGGTACAAGCCGGCCCCATAATCAAAAATGTCGCAGTACCTGCGTTGAAGCATTCGCCGATGTTCGGACACGACGCCTCCTCGCAAACCGTATTTAGGGATAAATCCCGCAAAATTTCTTTGACGTTGCCGACGCGCTCCCACTGGGGGGCTTTAACTCGCAACCACTGGGGCTTAACTGTCACGTCTGTCTCCGCCTGAGTAGTATTTTACAAATAATTATATACGAGGTTGCTAAATTTTTACTTGAATGTGATAAGCTTAAAATCTAGTGACTAATTTCGGGATGTAGCGCAGCTTGGTAGCGCACCTCGTTCGGGACGAGGGGGTCGCAGGTTCAAATCCTGTCATCCCGATTATAAAATTAAAGTGGATATGCCCCAGCAAGTGAGTTTGTTTTGGGCGATCGTCCGGGTGTGTAGATTTCTGGTACGCATAAATTAGTCGATCGGGCGATTCTCTACGGGATAGCTGCGCTTCACGGGCGTTTGAATTCCCCTTTGCTAAACAATTAGCTGTAGCGACTGTTTTGGCAGAGCGAACTATAGAATAAAACGTAAACAATCAGATCGGCAGTAGAGAGTAGAGAACAAGTCTACAAGTCTTCGCCTTCTCAGTCTGTGATGATTGGGGACTGTGTTTAATCACACCTACTTGCTCGATGCTGAGAACTTTGACCAAGGTTTGAAACCGGAGACAAGTATAAATACTGCAATAATTCTTAAATACAAGTTCATTAAGATTTACATCTTGAGATAGATGAATTAATAGCTGAATGAGCTTATAATATAACAGAGTAGTTAGCCTGCCTAAAATTAACCTAAAAACCGGAGGATATTCCAATGCAAATAAGTGGCAAAGCCTTCGGCTCCTGCTCTCGCTGCGAAACAGTACCCGCAAAAATAGAGGGCAGCGGAGGTCTATACCTGTGGTTTCCAGTATCGCACACGCTCAAAAAGGTTATTTCTGCATTAACCAAGACTGAACTTGAATTCCGGCTGTTAGAAGAAAGCAAGTGTTTGTACGTTATGCTTGAGGGAATTGCCAAAGAAAAGTTTAGCGCCCTAGCATCATCTGTACTGACAACTCAAGAGTTGAAAGAAACAAAAGTTTTGTGGATGCGCGAAGTTCAAAAGCCACAACTTAGCGATTTTTATCGCAGCACTTCCTTATGCTCTTTTATTAACTTCAGCCAGTCGGACTGGCTGTTAGATTTGTTGTGGGAAGAACGCATTACTACACATTTTCAGCCCATTGTTTATACCTCAGATACTTCTAAAATTTTTGCCCATGAAGCCCTACTCCGAGGAATTGACGAGCAAGGAAACTTAATTTATCCGGGTCGGATTTTTGCCCAAGCAGAATCAGCCGGTCTGATTTTTCAACTAGATGTTTTAGCTCGGACTCGCGCTATCCGCGAAGCCCATGTTTACGATATCAAAGAACTACTTTTTATTAATTTTTCTCCGACTTCAGTTTACGATCCCGCTACGTGCCTGCGAAGAACTGTACAGGCTATTGATGAAGCGGGAATTCCTCACAGCAATATTGTTTTTGAAGTAGCGGAATCTCAGCACCCTCCTGATATCGATCACTTGATTAATATTCTGAGATTTTACCGAGAGGCAGGATTTTTAATCGCCCTGGACGATTTTGGCAGCGGTTCTTCTAATTTAAATTTGATGCACCAACTGCGTCCAGATTTTATTAAGTTGGATATGCAATTAATTCGCAACGTCCATCAAGATTATTATAAGGCACTCATTACCGAAAAGATGTTAGAAATTGCCGCTCAATTAGAAATTAAAACTGTTGCTGAAGGTGTAGAAACTTTGGAGGAGTTTGAGTGGGTGCGAGAACGGGGAGCAACTTTGGTTCAAGGTTATTTGATTGCTAAGCCGACTTCTCCCCCGATCGCAGTTACGAGCTATATTGGTGCTGAACCAGTACCTATTTCTGCTTAGATGGTTTCCAGTTGAGATTGGGCGCTACATTTTGCTCGTAGCCCGGCAGAGCCTGGGGACAGATATCGGGAGGCTTTGCCTCCATTAAAATGAGACAAGAGTTTGAAGGCAGAGCCTCCGGGTTTTCATTACCAGGCAAACCTGGCAACGAAAATAACTAGCATTTTAAACGCTCAAATTGCGCCGCAGAAAGCTTTCTAGGGATTCCATTCTCATGCCGTAGATTGATTCCAAGTTTTGCACTTGTTCGGGAGTGCAGAAATACTCGTTACCCAGCAATACCCGCAAAGTTCCTAAGTCTTTTTGAGCTTGACGATTCAATAAACCCAAGGCATTTCTCAAACCGTCAAACACAACCAGCGGCGGGTTGATTACGATCGGTTCCCGATTGAATATGCGTGCAAAAATGCGGGGAATGTCGTCTCTTGTCAGCACATCCGGACCACCGACTCGCAGAATTTGGTTGCGGGCGCCTTCGACAGTTGGCGAGTCTGTGGCAATCTTTGCTAAGTCGTCGGTACTGACAACAGAGGTGCGGTTTTTGCCGTCGCCAATCAGCAGGTAAAGTCCGGTTTCTCGAAATCTTTCTGCTAGCGGTAACAAGCTGGAAGCAAAACCGGCAGGCCGCAAGATTGTATAATTCAAGCCGCTGTTTTGCAGGTATTTTTCAACTTCTCGCTTGGCTTTGAATACTGCGGAATCTTCGTATCCTCGATCGACTCCCAGTACCGAAATAAAGACAAAGTGCTGCACTCCGGCTTCCTTGGCGCAGTCGATTAATTCTATGTTAGCGCGGTAATGTACTGCTTGAACGTCCCCGCCGGTGCCGTGACTGCTGATGATGTACTGCACGCCTTGGCAGGCTTTTTTAATATCTTTGTCTTGTTTCAAGTCGCCGATAAAAATCTCGGCGTCTCGGTTTTCTAGTTCAGAGTAGCGAGATGCGAGGCGAACAAATGCGCGGACAGGCTTTTCTTGCTGTCTGATTTCTCGTACAATTCGGCGGCCTAGTGCGCCTGTTGCTCCGGTTACTAAGAACATGATTTTTAGTTGTTGATTGTTACTTACATATTGCACTTTTCTCAATAGTGGGCAAGATGCCTGTTCCACAAAGATTGAATTTTCTTGTGGGGTGGGCATCCTGCCCGCCCATCCAAGGCTTATTGAGAATGGTGCAATATCTCAGTTGCTCTTAACCTTATAACTTATAAATCAAATTTCGACAATTACGGGGGCGTGGTCGCTGGGTTTGATTAATTTTCTAGGAGCAATATCTATTGTACAGTTTTTGGCTTGTTCGTAGAGGGGAGGGCTGAGATAATGGTGGTCGATTCTCCAGCCGTTGTTGCGTGGAAATGCGGCGGCGCGGTAGTCCCACCAGCTATAATGACCGCCTTCTGTGGTGAATTTCCGAAAGGGGTCGTTTAATCCTAATTCTATGATTTCTGTTAGCGCGAGGCGCTCGGCGACAGACAAGCCGACGGAGTTAGCATTGGCTTTGGGATTGTGGATATCTCGATCGTCCGGGACGATGTTAAAGTCGCCGCAAATGCACAAGTTGGGGGATTTATCTAGTGCTATTTTGAGGTATTCTTGCAGCAGTTTGAGCCACTTTAGCTTGTAGTCATATTTCTCGCTACCAACTTCGGAACCGTTGGGAACGTATACGCAAATAATGCAAATATCGTCTATAACCCCGGCTATTAGGCGTTTTTGTTCGTCAAAAATACCTGTGGTTTCGTCGCCGAGAAGGGGGGCAAATCCGCTGCTGATTTGCGTTAGGGGCGATAGGCTAAAAATGGCGACACCGTTGTAGGATTTTTGACCGGAAATGTAGCAGTTGTAGCCAAGGTTGGTGAAGGGTTCTAGGGGGAAGTCTTTGTCTGTAACTTTGGTTTCTTGGAGGCAGAGAACGTCTGGGGAGTTTGTGTGCAACCAGCTAGTAACGTGTTCTAGGCGGGTGCGGATTGAGTTGACGTTCCAGGTGGCGATTTTCATTAATACAGTAATCCTAACGGTGATGTGGGGAACCCAAATTCGGATGACTCGGCGGTTGAAAGAGACTGTTGGCGAATCTCTGAGGGTTTCACCCCTCAGAGATTCGCCATCCTGAATAAGCAGAATGATGGTGTAATCACGCAGCGTATTAAATAATTTATTATGACTCTTCACCCCCGCCACTGCTCGTCAATTCCAGAGATGACAGCAACTGTTGCACGAACATCCTTTCCCAACGGAAATCCATATATAGCAATCCTAAGTGATTTTCTAGATCCGTAAAATCTGAAAGTCTTGCTATATAACATGTCTAGGAAGACTAGAGGGCATTGTGTTGTGAGACTCAGATCGGATTGCTATATCCCTCTTTTGTCACTTTCGGGGAAAAAATAATCAGGAACACTTAGAGCATAAGACTTTTACCAAAAATCCTGATTTCAGCTATTCTGTTAGAAAATAAACGCTCAAATGCTCGCTATAAGCTGTCGAGCATTTAAACTACATATTGTCTGTTCCCTGTTTCCCGTTTCCTGTTCCCTTTCACCCAATCCTCACACCCTATTTAAATGCACAACAGCTTATCTACAGTTAAAAATTTGGCTCTTATTTTTATTTTCCCAGAGTAACAAAAGAGGGTTATATCTCGCTTCAGTAGCAATTAGGACACTTCATCGGGATTAACCTCAGTCCACTCTACTTATTCCTCTTTTACCATGATAACCATTAGTCTTTCAGCAACGCCGGAGTATCCGGTCAATACCGCTTCTTTTGAACCCATTTGAGATATTTATGACGCTCGACAGACAACGGACTCTCGACTCGCAGCCTCAAAGATGTCAAATGGGTTCTCTAGTCCAAGTAAGCGCCATCATCATAAAATACGGCTTTTGGCCCAAAAAAAGACCCCATAGTTATAAAGAGGAGTCAGCCAGGGATACCGGAGTAGGCCATAAATGCCGAAACCCTTGCTGTATATAGGTTCAAAAAAAAGTCAAAAATATTTTCGCAAAACGCTTGACAACTCTGGGGAGAGTTGATACATTAATAAAGCGCCAGAAGGGAAGCGGTTCACTGAACCACGAACTAAAGGTAAAAAACTGAACCTAGAAAAAAGAATAGTTTGAAAGCTTAAAGCACTATTAACCTCGTCAAAAAAATCAAGATAGAGAGTAAA
>NZ_JAUBPI010000129.1:0-14810 GCF_036700645.1 Microcoleus sp. S36b_A4
TTTTTTCTAATTAACTATTTTTATCGATTTTATCATGATCTTGCCTCTGTCTCACATTTATTTGAAATGACTATAACTTAAAAAAATCGCTCGCTCCTTAAACTGTAAGGCTTCTAAGCTTTTTGAAACCGTTCAAAAAAATGTCCAAAGTAGTAAAATCTCAAATCTAAAGTCACATAAGTTAAAATCCTGTAATTTGTCATCTGTCATTAGATAGATTTAGCCAAATATAAAACTTATGAGAGCAACTTGCCGTCTCATCTAAATGTTACAAAATATTAAAATAAATCACAACCTCAAACCAAATTCCAATCCCCAAAAGCCTTAATGTAAAAAAAATTATGTAAACTTACGAAAATTAATTAAAGTAAATGTAAACATATCAGTGGAAATACGTAAATTGATAGATATAATAGGTGGTACAGACGGGGATCTATTGCGGTGATTTGAATAAGGCTGTGAATACTATGCGTACTTTGATTCAGCTCACAACAACGGCAACCCTGGCAGCCTGCCTGCAAGTGAATACAGTCGGCACCGCAAATGCGGCTCGACTTGTCAGCAACTCAACTAGCAATTTCACAAAAGCCCGTAGCACGGGCGAGAACCCCAGAGTTTGGACAGTTACACCAACCTCTAGGTTGGGAAATCCCCAACAATACGAACCAACCCCGAACGGGAACCCCGAAAGTGACGGTACGGGAACGCGCTGACCCCAAATTTTCAATAAATTTTCAATCTTCTATTCGCGGAGATTTGTACCAATTGGATTGGTTAATTAAAGTATGGCTGCACCAATCCGGATCTGTGAGAGGATAGTCCACCCGGTAGTGACCGCCGCGACTTTCGGTGCGAAACGCAGCACTTTTGACAATTAAGTAGCCGATATCCAATAAATTCCCAACTTCTCCCCAATTTCGCAAAATTGAGCTATTCTGGGCCTCAGCAGGGGAAAAATCAATAATGTGTCCGGGCTGTAAATTATCAAGCGTCTGACTCAAAGGCAACAAAGCAAATTCTTGCCGCCAAATCTCAAGTTGGACGATCGCACTTTCCAAATCCCGTTGTCCCCGGCAAATTCCCGCACTCTGCCACACCAAATTCGGCAATTCGACCCGCAACTTTTCGATCGCCTCAATGTCCTTTTCAGAAATCGATTTTTCCAAGATTTCCTCTGCATCTAACTCATCTGTGAGCGCCTCGGGCGTTCCACCTTCTAGCTGCAAAAGTCCCATCTGCGCCCCAAAAACCAGACATTCCAGCAGCGAATTGCTAGCCAACCGATTAGCCCCGTGTACCCCCGTGCTCGCAGTTTCTCCCACCGCGTACAAACCCGGAATCGAAGTTTGGTTAAACTTGTCAGCGACAATTCCTCCCATCCAGTAATGGGCAGCGGGCGTCACCGGCACCGGTTCGGAAAAAATATCAATTCCCCAGTCAGCGCAAACTTGAATAATATTCGGAAACCTGTAGCGCAGTCGATCGACCGCAATCGGGCGCAAATCCAACCAAACATGAGGTTCCCCCGTCTTCTGCAAGTGGCGGAAAATAGCGCGGCTGACAACATCCCTAGGGGCGAGTTCCCCGCTGGGGTGAGAGTCAAAGGCAAAGCGATATCCCTTACTGTCAACCAAATGAGCTCCTTCTCCCCGCACCGCTTCGCTAATGAGAAACCGAGGCGCGCCCGCTGTACTCAGCGCCGTCGGGTGAAACTGCACAAATTCTAAATCTCGCAGCAGCGCCCCGGCGCGCCACGCAATTGCCACCCCGTCCCCGGTACTTACCGACGGATTGGTCGTTTGAGCAAAAACTTGTCCGCCGCCGCCTGTCGCCAGCACCACGGCTTTGGCCTGCAGCCACTTGACTTGTGAGCCGCAAATCGAGCTAATCCCCTGACACCGCCCGGTTTTGTCTAGCCACAGACTCAAAGCAAAGGCAGGAGATACGAGTTGAATGTTTTTGCGGCTCAATACTTTTGCTGTCAGCGTACTGATAACGGCTTTGCCCGTAGTGTCGGCGGCGTGGAGAACTCGGCGGCGGGAGTGAGCGGCTTCTAGGGTGAGGGCTAAATCGGGGCCGGTGCGATCGAATGCAACGCCCATTTTCACCAGGGAGTCGATGCAAGTACCAGCTTCCTCGACTAAAAATTTCACCGCCTCCAAATCGCAAAGGCCGGCTCCCGCAGCCAGTGTATCCTGAACGTGCAGCGCTGCGGAATCTTCAGGGGCGATCGCCGCCGCAATCCCTCCTTGAGCCCAATCGCTTGCAGAAACAGGCAGGGTATTTTTATTGATCAAGCCCACGTGCAAATGCTCTGGCAGGCAAAGTGCTGTATACAAACCCGCCGCGCCAGCACCTATTACCAATACGTCAAATTTGTCAGTCATAAGTCTGCCGCCAGTCTATTTTAGATTTTAGATTTTAGATTTTAGAATTGAGTCTACAGATGAATCTGGGGACTTGAACTAATGTCAGTCAAGGGATTTTAGATTTTAGATTTTAGATTTTAGATTTTAGATTTTAGATTTTAGATTTTAGATGAATCAGGGGAACCCGCTGATTTCAATCTAGCGAATTTTGGTCGGCTTTTGCCGAATGGTGGTTGAAAGTAAGTCTTGATAAATTAAAGGCAGAAGTCATCAGCCTAAGAGAAAAAAAATCTTTTCTTTCTGCCCAATGACTTCTGCCTTCAAATGAGGCCCGCTGCTACCTAGTCGTAGAGACCGTTATTCAACCTGGTATCTCCTTCAATAAAGACTGATTCGACATCAGTTATGGTGAATTTGTCCAAGTTAGCTTGCAGCACTTTTTTCTGAGCTTCCGTCAAACCTGAAATGTTGAGTACGTCCTCAACTTTTTCGTAAGGAGCGTTCTTAATAATTAGTCCAGCTAAAGTGGGATACAACCCTCGATATTGGCGAAAGTCCCGGAC
The DNA here is from genome assembly GCF_036700645.1 of Microcoleus sp. S36b_A4. NCBI lineage: Bacteria > Bacillati > Cyanobacteriota > Cyanophyceae > Oscillatoriales > Microcoleaceae > Microcoleus > Microcoleus sp. S36b_A4. Next base: position 2,933 of record NZ_JAUBPI010000129.1, read on the forward strand.
GGCGCTGTTGTTCAAATCAAGTTTTTTGCCGTATTCTGTGGCAAGCTTCTCATCGGCGCGATTGGTTCTAGCCGGAGCTTCAACAGCTAGGAGCGAGGATGATGGCAAGACGATACGGCTTAATGACGCCGCGATCGCGCTTTGGTCTCCAGCCCATGCAAAGCAGCCCAGCACTAAGCCCAATACTGCCAATAGACGACCCAATCGTTTCATGAAGTTTTGTCTCCCAATTTCATACACAGCATTTATGTAGAGACTACCATTTTGCTTATGCAGTTTTTCAGATAAATCCGCAATAGGTAGAGGGCTGTTATAAACTTTACATTTTGGTATTGACAAGGCGGACAATATATGACACTAGCCGACTTTTAAGCATCGCAGGCAAGTTTATCAAAGGCACTCCCAATTAAAAACTCGGACTGCCATTTTAAAAGGTTAATTTTTGCCCCGCCCCAATTTTCTCGCTATCAAGAACTTTTTCCTTTCGTTTTGAGAAAAGCATTCAAGTCAGCATAAGTACCGCCGTAAGTCACCGTGGGAGTGTCGTAACCCTTTAAAGCAACGGTGTGCTGCTCGAAAGCGCCCTGCGCCCCCAATTGCGTCAGGTATTTGTAGGTAGTTTCTCCCACAGCGATATCCTTGCCAAGTTGCTTGGTGCAAGATTCAAGGCGAAATGCTGCGTTTACAGTATCTCCCAAGGCGGTATAGTCCGATCGGTCGCTGCTGCCAGAATTTCCCACCATTGCATAACCGGTATTGATGCCAGCCCCGACTCGCAAAGGAAAAGGCAGGGGGTAACGGCTGCTGAGTGCGTCTGTTGCCTTGTGCAGTTCGCTCAAAGCTTGGCAAATCCGCATCATTTCCTCGCTGCTGACACCGCTGGTTTTGTGGAACCAGACTGCCATGATGGCATCGCCGATGTATTTGTCCACCCAACTGCCGTGTTCGCGAATGATCTGTCCTGCTTTGCGGAACCAGTTGCCGATAACTTCCGAGAGGAGGGTTTCGTCTAGCTGCCTAGTCAAAACTGTAAAGTCTCGGATGTCCATTACCATGACGCTAATCAGGCTACGCACCGTCAAAGTCGCCGTAAAATCTTCAGAGTCTGTCTCGTGTATTGGATCGTGTCGGTGACCGGCGGTTGGGTTGTAAAAGTCCAATTCGGTTTGACCGAAAATAATCCGATCGCCATTTCTGAGAGTGACAGGAATACTGACGCGCCGCCCGTTGACAAAGGAACCATTGCGGCTGCCCAAGTCGATCAGGTAGAACTCTCCTGTCTCCATTTGCTGTAACATCGCGTGATTACGGGAAATCCAGCGATCTGTCAGTACAAAATTATTGTCATCGCTCCGCCCTACTGTCCAGCAATTGCTGCCGGAGAGCGGCAAGTAGCGATTGCCGCTTTTCTCTGTACGAAGTACCAAATGTGGATTGGCTTGCAAAGTCACCACAGCCCTAAAAACGACATCAAGTCAACCGATTTGAGATTTTAAACTTTAAATTTTAACTTTACCGCGCGGCTTATAACTGAGATTGCTGCTAAAAAACCTCAAATCTGCTGTTCTCAAATCTAAAATTGTTTAGTCGATCGTCGATGCACCAAAGCATACAGGATTGCCGAACCACAATTCGATCGCCAGCGAAGGTAGTTATGGTTCGATCATAGGCGAAATTGTCATATTTTTCACCCCAAAGATGTCTCTGGGGACTTAAATTTGTTGCTTTTTGCGGAAACATAACTCTCTACCCATATTCTACCGAAGGTCACGGCTCCCACTGCGAGCCAAGTTTTATTTATTCTCAGGGGGCCTAAAAAAACTGAAAAATGGCTCTCCGGCTCCGACCGAGAATTGTTAAACACAAGGTATCTTTAAGATTTGTGGCTTAACTTCGGGTTTTTGAAGATATCAACAAAGCCTTTTCCTCGCTGCGGCGGTCAATAAGTTGGAAACACGAGAATTTTATGTTGTCGAAAAGAATTTTGCCTTGTTTGGATGTGAAAGCCGGTCGCGTGGTCAAAGGTGTCAATTTTGTCAACCTTCAGGATGCTGGCGATCCGGTAGAAATGGCTCAGGTTTACAATGATGCCGGTGCTGACGAGTTGGTGTTTCTGGACATTACGGCGACTCACGAAGACCGGAATATTATGATCGATGTGGTGTACCGAACGGCCGATCGCGTATTTATCCCTTTGACGGTGGGCGGCGGTATCCAATCCTTAGACACAATTAAAAGTTTGTTGAGGGCGGGCGCTGATAAGGTGAGTATTAATTCGGCGGCAGTGCGCGATCCGAGTTTAATTGACAAAGCCAGCGATCGATTTGGTAATCAGTGCATTGTAGTGGCGATCGACGCCCGCAAACGGCAAGACGCGGATAATCCTGGTTGGGACGTGTACGTGCGCGGAGGGCGAGAAAATACCGGCCTAGATGCGATCGCCTGGGCCAAGGAAGCCGAACAGCGCGGCGCGGGGGAAATTCTGGTGACAAGCATGGACTCGGACGGCACTCAAGCCGGTTACGATTTGGAATTAACTCGCAGCATTGCCGAAATGGTCGAAATTCCCGTCATTGCTTCCGGTGGCGCCGGCAACTGCCACCACATCTACGAAGCCGTGACTGAGGGCAAAGCAGAAGCAGCCCTACTGGCTTCCCTGCTGCATTACGGGCAACTCAGTGTAGGAGAAATTAAAACTTATCTAGCAAAATGTCAAGTTCCCGTGCGACAGCAGCAGCCATTAGTTATTAGTCATTAGTCAGTGGATAGTCGGGCGCATCTCATATCTTGCAACATTTTTAACAAACCGCTCTGCGGGTTCACTCAAGCGCCCTCTCACGTTGTAAAGAGGCTAAATAAACCCGCCCCCACTCCACGATAAAACCAGTTACTCACATTGATACCGCTATGTGAGGCGCATCCGAAGGCACTTATAGAGAATTTTTTTGATTCTACACAAGTGCCTTCTACATAAATCTCTTGGGGCGATCGACTCCTGTCAACTAGAAATATTCCCTGAGAAGGATTTCAAATCCCAGCTTTTTCAGCTAAATATTATATGTTAGCTCAATTTGAAAGAGAGCAAAAGTTGCTTTTCTCAAACTTGAGTTAAAGATTGTGCAGAATTTGAGTGAGCTTCTGCCTGTTAACAATCTTACCGATCAAAACTTCTAAAAACGGAGAAATTTTGTATGTCTTTTATCAGCTTTAACTTCCCTGCCAAGCGTTTAGTCCGCACTTTAATAGCTGTTTGTTTTTGTGCTTTGATGTTTGTTTCTAATGCTTTCCCGGCTTTTGCAGTTACTAGCAGCCCCACCAAAGGTGAAGACAAACTTTTGGGTATTGAAAAAGAATCTCAAGAAGCTGTACTGAAAAAACCAATGTCCTTGGAAGAAACTCAAGAAAAAGCCAGCAAAGGGCCTAACGAAGTTCAGGGAGACGCTGACATTGAAAAAATGAAAAATCCTTCCAATACACAAGCTACATCCTTTGAGCAACAAGTCAAAAAAGCTGTCAGCAAAATTAAAGACTAACTCCGCGCGCAGTAGTCAGCGGACAGTTGTCAGTATAAAAGATTAGGGACACGGCGCTGTGTCGTGTCCCTAGATTTTTTTTTGTAGAGACACCGCACCGCGTCACATTCTTGAAAAGGCAGTATCCAATCTAAATTTAGGTTGAGTTTTCAGAATCGATCTTAGGAATGAGAATTAAATAACTTCCACTCTTGAAAGTGGGATGGGCGTCCCGCCCGTCCTTTTTGGACGGGCGGGACGCCCATCCCACAATAACAATTAAAATTGTAAGTTATTTAATTCGCGATCCTTAGATGGAATAAAAAAGTGGAAAGGACTTGGCATCTTTCGGCTTTACGAACACTCTTTGCTGGGGCTGCAAGTTCAAGCTATCGAATCTTTCTCTAGTCAAATTAGCGTTTACTACTTGACCGTCATCTAAGGTCAATTCTACCTGAATTTCCCATCCCAAATGAATCAAGCGACTGATTCTTGCAGGCACTGTTGCACTATTTTCTGTAGTTTCAATTACTACGTCGTGAGGGCGTAAGAAAATCTCTGGGTTGGCTGAGTCAAAGCCGTTGTCTTGAAACATTCTTGAACTGCTGGGCAAGACATTGACTGGACCGATAAAACTCATTACGAAAGCACTAGCGGGATGGTCGTAAATTTCTGCTGGTGTGCCTACTTGTTCGATTTTACCTTTATTCATTACTGTAATGTGATCGGCAACTTCCATCGCTTCTTCTTGATCGTGCGTCACAAAGACTGTGGTAACGTGAACTTCGTCGTGCAGTCGCCGCAACCAAGCGCGCAAGTCTTTGCGAACTTTGGCATCGAGAGCTCCAAAAGGTTCGTCTAGCAGTAACACTTTCGGTTCCACAGCCAGGGCTCTGGCCAGGGCCACCCGCTGCCGCTGGCCCCCTGAAAGTTGCGACGGGTATCTATCGCCCAATCCTGCCAATTGCACTAAATTCAACAACTCTTCTACTCGCGATTTGACTTTCGTGGGTGGTGTTTTCTGAATTTGCAGCCCGAAAGCGATGTTTTTTCGCACTGTCATGTGCTTGAATAGCGCGTAGTGTTGAAATACGAACCCAATTTTGCGGTCTTGGACGCTAGTATTGGTCGCATCTTGGCCTGTTAGCCAGATTTTGCCGGAGTCGGGCATTTCTAAACCCGCAATCAGTCGCAGCAGTGTAGACTTGCCGGAACCAGACGGGCCAAGCAATGCGACTAGGGAACCCGATTCAATTTCTAAGCTGACTCGATCGAGTGCTTGGAAACTGCCAAACTGTTTTGATACGTTTTCTACGACTATGCCCATAGGTAGGAAGAAGGGAGAGGGAAGAGGGAAGAGGGAAGAGGCAGGATACAGGAAGCAAGAGGCAAGAGGCAAGAGGGAAAAATATCAATCTCCGGTTTGTGGATGGGTTAAGGTAAGTTTTTTTATAGCACGATCGCACATCAGTTTGTTAATTTTAGGGTTTTGGCGATCGGTCAGTCGATTTTAGATTTTAGATTTTAGATTTTATATTTACTTGCAGCGCCGTGAATCTGGAATATGGAACTTTGGTCTAAAACTTTGGGAGTTCCAGGGCTTTATATGGGTTTTGGGCGGTATCAAACAGCCGAAAATTAACAAAAATGCACCTCCAAAACAAAACAACACAATTCTTTGCCACCAAAGTTGACGTTTGGTACTACAATGCAGCAAAAGTTCAAGCGTTTTTGACTTCAACGGCTGAGGGGATAAAGGAAAATGGGAGATGTTGGACGTGTGCCTGTAGGAATTATCGGCGCTTCAGGGTACGGCGGCGTGCAACTTGTGCGACTGCTGGCAGATCACCCAGCGGCTGAAGTAGTGTATTTGGGCGGGGATAGCAGTGCGGGAAAACCTTTTTCCAGCCTTTATCCGCATCTGACTAACTGCATTGATTTGACAGTCGAGGCGATCGACCTAGACAAAATAGCGGCAAAATGCGAAGTTGTGTTTCTGTCGCTGCCGAACGGTTTAGCTTGCAAAATGGCACCGACGCTGATAGAGAAAGGCTGCAAAGTCTTGGATTTGTCGGCTGATTACAGATTTGAAAATCTGGAAACTTACAAAGCTTGGTACGGCGGCGAGCGATCGGACTCTGAACTGGCTGCAACGGCTGTTTATGGTTTGCCAGAATTGTACCGCGATCGCATTAAAAACGCTCAGTTAGTAGGCTGTGCCGGCTGCTACGTCACTGCTAGTTTATTAGCCCTGGCACCTTTACTCAAACAAGGCCTCATTGTGCCAGAAACAGCTATCATCGACGCCAAATCCGGTGCTTCGGGAGGGGGCCGCAAAGCCGAAGTTAATCTCTTGTTGGCTGAAGCAGAGGGTTCTCTGGGCGCTTACGGTGTTGGCCGCCACCGCCACACGCCAGAAATCGAGCAAATTTGCAGCGATTTAGCGGGACATGATATTAAAGTTCAGTTCACTCCTCACCTAATTCCGATGGTGCGGGGAATTTTGGCGACTGTGTACGCAACTTTGCGCGATCCGGGTTTGGTGCGGGAAGATTTAATCACAATTTTCAGTGCTTTTTACCGCAATTGTCCTTGGGTAAAAGTGTTACCGGCTGGAGTTTACCCCCAAACAAAATGGGCTTGTGGCACGAATCTTTGTTATATCGGTGTGGAAGTCGATCCGCGTACTGACAGGGTGATTGTGCTATCGGCGATCGACAATTTAATTAAGGGACAAGCCGGTCAAGGCATCCAGTGCATGAACTTGATGATGGGTTGGGAAGAAACTTTGGGTTTGCCACAATTGGCTTTCTATCCTTAATTGGTAATTGGGCATTGGTAATTGGGCATTGGGCATTGGGCATTGGGCATTGGGCATTGGGCATTGGTGATGAAAATTAAAAACTAACCGATTATCGATTACCAATTACCCATTCCCAATTACCGATTACCGATTACCAATTACCCATTCCCAATTCCCAATTATCCAGTGTTACTTGGGCCCGTAACCGATCGACCCAGCATAAATTGCCCGATCGCCCAATTGGTCTTCAATCCGCAATAAACGGTTATATTTGGCCACTCGTTCGCTGCGACACAAAGAACCAGTCTTGATTTGGCCGGCGCGAGTCGCTACCGCTAAATCGGCAATTGTGGTATCTTCAGTTTCACCCGAACGGTGGCTGATGACGGCTCGATAGCTGTTCCGTTTGCCGAGGTCGATCGTATCCAAAGTCTCCGTCAAAGAACCAATTTGATTCAGCTTAATCAAAATCGAATTGCTAGCTTTCAAATCAATTCCTTTTTGCAGCCGCGTGCGATTAGTAACAAACAAATCGTCACCAACCAATTGAACTTTGCTACCCATTTTCTCAGTCAGCGCTACCCAACTGTCCCAATCGTCTTCGTGCAAACCATCTTCAATAGAAACAATCGGATATTTTCCGGCCAAACCATCCAAATAATCGATTAATTCTGCCGGCGAATGAGCCACACCGTCGTAAGTGTACTGCCCATCTTTGTAAAATTCGCTAGCAGCAACATCCAAAGCCAAAGCAACTTGTTCACCCGGCTTATAGCCAGCTTTTTCAATAGCTGCAATCAACAAATCCAAAGCTGCTTGATTGGATTTAAGATTAGGCGCAAAACCGCCTTCATCACCCACACCAGTTAGCAAACCCTCAGCTTTTAAGACTTTACTCAAGGATTCAAATACCTCTGCACCCCAGCGTAAAGCTTCTTTAAAAGAAGGCGCACCCACAGGGACAATCATAAATTCTTGAATGTCCACATTATTGTTAGCGTGAGATCCCCCGTTGATGACGTTCATCAGTGGTACGGGCAAAACGTTCGCCAAGGGCCCGCCCAAGTAGCGGTAAAGGGGGAGTCCTAAAGTCTCGGCAGCCGCCTTTGCTGTGGCTAAGGAGACTCCGAGAATGGCATTTGCGCCGAGGTTGGATTTGTTGGGGGAACCGTCCAAGTCAATCATGGTTTTGTCTACCAGCGCTTGGTCGATCGCATCTATATTAGCCAAAGCGGGGGCAATTTTGTGTTCGACGTTAGCAACGGCTTTTAGGACTCCTTTGCCACCGTAACGGGTTTTATCATCATCGCGGAGTTCGTGGGCTTCAAAAGAGCCTGTAGAAGCACCGCTGGGGACTTGGGCGATCCCCACAACGCCGTTGGCTAGGTAAACTTCAGCTTCAATGGTGGGGCGGCCACGGGAGTCGAGGATTTCTCTGGCTTGAATAGATTCGATCGCAGTGTCTAGCATATTAATTATTCCTGACTTAACTCAAGGTTTCATGACAATTAGCAGTCTCTGGGTTTTCCCACGCTGACTGCTGACGGGTAATAGATTACGCGATCCCCAGAATTATTGGTACACAGTTCAAAATATTTGCGGATTTGGACGAGCAACCTGGTGTCAATAAACTACGCTTATTGAATAAGCATCTACGGCAATTTTGACAATAATTTGATTGTTTTAACCCCAGATTCCCGCAGATTTCTTAATTGAAATCTTTGTTAAAATCAGAATGTCAACAAAGTCAATCAAAAAAGGAGAAACTTAGGATGTTAGAAACAAATTTCGGAGAAATTAGAGCATTAGCTGAAAATTCAGACCCAATTATTGCTGATCCCTCAAACATCAAATTACTCACAGGCCCATTGCCAAATCCAGGCAGCGACCCCAACTTTTTTGACTTAACTCCCAATGACGACGCATTTCAATTAGCAAATGGAATTCTGCGGAATACTGCCGGAGGTTTGCGTGCCTTAGCTGGTAACGATTTTGTCAGAGGTTCCGGTGGTGCGGAACTGATGAACGGTAACAGTGGCACAGATACTTTAATTGGAGGTTGCGGCAGCGATACTATTCGTGGTGGTCAAGATTTTGACATTCTTTATGGAGAATGTGGCAGCGATTTTGTCAGCGGAGATCAAGGTAATGACTACGTTTATGGAGGCACGGCCAATGACTTTATTCGCGGCGGAAAAGGGAATGATGCTGTAGTAGGAGAGAGCGGAAATGATACTCTAATCGGTGATGCTGAAATTGATAGACTGTGGGGAAGTGAAGGCGCAGATTTATTTATCGTCCGCACAGAAGTGGGAGCAACTTCGGGAGAGATTGGTTCGCTTCAACCGTCTCCTAGCGGCAATTTTGATGTAGATGAAGTGCCTGCCGATTTTATTCTCGATTACAATCGGCTTGAAGGTGATGTAATTGGATTAGCGTCTGGATTGACGCGAAATGATATTGTTTTGAGCGAAAGGTTTTTAACAATTGGTGATGCCAGAGATTATGACAGCAGCGGGCCTTTTCCTCCGGGAATTCCTCGAACGGCTGATTTTAGAATTTTAAATACTAAGGCGACGGTGATTCGGGAAGCTAGTACCGGCAATATCTTGGGTTTGGTGAAGGATGTTTCGCCGGATCAACTTCAGTTTATATCTGTATCGGATGAGGCGCTCTAGGATAATTACCAATTGGTGGGCAAGAGTAATCTGCATAGCACGGATGGGCGGCACGAAACGCCCATCCGACAACAACAAGGCTCTCAATCCTCGTTCCCAGGATCTGCCTGGGAAGGCATATCAGCGAGGCTCTTCCTCCCGATTCCTGACATCAATTCAACAATATTTAAGATTGCCAGAAATCCGCCACATCATATCCCATTTCGGTGAGCATTTGCCGCAGCAGAGGTAAGCTTAAACCAATCACATTTGTGTGGCATCCTTCGATTTGTTCTACAAACAAACCGCCTTTACCTTCGAGTGCAAAACAGCCTGCACAGGCGAGGGGCTCTCCGGTAGCGACGTAAGCCGCTATTTGGCGCGAGGTCACTTCCGCAAAATGAACTTTTGTAACTTGACAGCGAATGATCGATCGCGACCTCGCCTCACCAAAGTCATCGAATCTAGTATCAATTAAAGCATGACCCGTATAGAGTTCGCCCACCTTACCGCGCATTTTCTGCCAGCGCGAGATTGCTTCTTCCTCATCCTTGGGTTTGCCGTGAATTTCGCCATCTATGAGCAAAATTGAATCGCATCCCAACACAAAACAAGATTTGGGATTGGGGATTTGCGGGTGAGAATTAGCGAGTAAAAACTTAGCTACAGCCTCAGCTTTCCCCTCTGCTAAAACCTGCACTAAATTAGTGGCATCTTTCATTTGTATTTGCCTTTCATCAAAGTCGCTGGGGCAAATCACAGCTTGAATGCCGGCATTTTCTAGGAGGCGGCGGCGCGCTGGAGAAGCTGAAGCTAATACAAAAGTTGGAATTTTCATCATTTAAGAAGTTCAGTTGACAGTTGACAGTTGACAGTTGTCAGTTGACAGTTGTCAGTTGGCAACTAACCCATGCCCCATGCCCCATGCCCTAATAAACAGAGAAAGATTTAACAACTTTCTCAAAAGCTTCTTTTACCTTGGGCCAACGTTCTTCAGTAGTGGAAACGTTAAGCGTAAAAAGTTTGCCGCGGCTGACGGCTACACTTGCTAAGTTGTGGCGTTCTTGGTTTGGCAACTTAACGGCATATTCTAAAATGTAATAGCTTTTCGATCGCGATTCACGAGCTTCTGCATTGACTAATTCAGCTTCGCGGCCGGAATCAATCGGGGCGATCGCACTTTTGCTGAGCTTGTATCCCACATCCGTCGGTGTTCCCAAATCCGCGAGAGTTTTGTCCTTCGCGACTGGACTGATTACCACGCTGACGTTCTCGGTTTGCTGAATCAAATCGCGGAACACCACATCGGGCCCGTTAGAAACCGCGATCGGCAGCCAGCCGTTAGGATAAAGAAATTGATAGCCATCGCCAGTATCAACGTAGCTTTTGAGTCCAGTGACTTTAGACACACAACCGGTCAAGGTGAGGCTTAGAACCACCAAAAGTATTGCCGCAATTCGTTTGAGCATTTTTTTTACGGGTAGGGTAAAACAAAAATATTTAATTTTAATTGTCTCACCAAACCTTGCCCCTCAAAATAGTTAAGCTATGGATCGCTGTTTGTGTACCGCCAGCGATCCATAGCCATATAGTTTAATTGTTAACAAAATCATTACAGGTGAGTTAACCAGCTAATCAGCCCGTGCTTGGTCGAAACTTCTAAAGCCAAGAGAGAAACAAAGCCAATCATGGCAAGGCGGCCGTTTAAGCGTTCTGCGTAGGGGGTAAAGCCGGTGCGGGGTTGGTCATCGATGTATACTGTCGGCTCGATCGCAAAATTGTTCATTTTGCCTTGGTCGTCCAGCATTAAGCCTCTGTTACTCATCTTTTTTTTCCTAAATGGTTTTTAGTGTACTGTAAATAAATGTAACAGACTTGTGAAGATATGTAAAGGATTGTGAGAAATTTTTTTTAAAGACCTCGCTCTGACACCAGTAAATAAAAAAAACGCAACTGTAGGCAAGCTCTAAACCCTTATATAGTCAGTCTTTCCCCAATCTAAAATCTAAAATCTAAAATCTAAAATGGTATGACTGTGGGTAGACTCTGGGCCCCGGAGGGGGGAGGATAGAGTGGAGAGGCACAAAAGTCGATGGTGTATGGCAAATCCAGTCTGGGTTTGACGAAAATTGTGGAACGGAGGAAAAATTTATGCGGGCCAGTCTGGAAATGCGTTGGTTTTATAGCGGTGCACTGCCAAAATCAATCAATCAATGGTTTGGAAGCGAGAGTCTCGGCGGGTATCTTTCGCCTCCTGAAGAGCGGGAAGACATATATTTGCTAGTACCAAGCTGCGACTACTTGGGAGTGAAGCTGCGTGGGAAAACCTTGGAGGTAAAGTGGCGTCAGGGAGAGTTGGGGACGATGCAGTTTGGCAACCGCTGGGAAGGCAAAGCCGAAAAGTGGCTGAAGTGGGTTTGTGCGGACACGATGGCGCCGATACCGGCGGATATTTTGGCGACAGGAAAGTGGGTGGCAGTCAAGAAAAAGCGAGCGCAGCGTCTTTATCAAGTATCGACCCCTGGTTCCCTGATGTCTGTGCCTGTGGAAGCCCCAATTCCCCAAGGTTGCACCGTGGAACTTACTCAGTTGAACATTAACGGCAGCGCGTGGTGGAGTTTGGGATTTGAAGCGTTTGGTAGCGAAAGTTGTTTGACAGAAAGCCTGCAAACAGTAGCTACTTGGACTAGCAAGAGTTATCAGGCGCAAAAGTTAAAAGCTGAGGATTCTTCTGCTTATCCGATTTGGCTAGGCAGCAAGTAATATCCAACGCCGCTTTAATAATACCTCCTGTATTTTTTAGTCCTCCTCTGCAGAGACGAGAGGCAAGTGTAGACGCGGTTTCAAGAGACTGTTGGCGAATGTCTGAGGGGTTTCACCCCTCAGACATCGCCGTCCTGAATAGG
>NZ_JAUBPI010000130.1:0-14275 GCF_036700645.1 Microcoleus sp. S36b_A4
TAGCAGGCATTCACTTTGTCTGAATATCATTATGTTATATTATACCACTATGCGTTTTAAATGCACAACAGCTTACCCTTTTTTTTTAGTACCCGTCTTAGTCGGTCGGGACTTAATTTAATAGAGCGCTCTTTTTCTAATTTATCAGCTAATTGAAAACTGTTATATGTACGTGGTTCTTTTTTTAAGCATTCTGACAAAAACTCTATATCTTCTTCTTTCCATTTGGCTTTTACCCCTCTACCTGGTTTTTCCCAAAGGCTTTCTATACCAAATTCTTCCCATTTATGTAAGACTGCTCTCACTGTTTGTGAAGCCCAGTTAAAGTGAGTAGCTATTTTCTCAACATACCAGTCATTTGCGTTTAACCTGATTACTTCTGCTCGATCTTTGACTTTCTGTGGTACTTTCGCCGTTCTCAGATTAAATAGGGTTTTGTCTTGCTTTTGAGTCAGAAATACTCTTAATCGAGCGCCCATATATTAATTATCTCACTAAAGCTATACCTTTCTTTATGTATCTTAACATAGTTTTGTTTTTTTTCGCCGACCTACTTACTTATTAATTACTTCCGCCACGGCGATTGCGTAACTTTCGTCCAGCAGCCAGCATAGCGCCTCCCGCCATCAAACCCCCCACAGTCATCGGTTCGGGAACCGGTTCAGGTTGAACCGTCCCCACAGAACCGCCTTGAATAAATACAGCAGAATCTAACTTGCCATCGCCCACATCTTTAATGCGGATACTGAGAACATTCGTCTGATTTTGCTTGAGCAAACCCTCAAAACCTAAAACTTTAGTAAAACCGTCCAGCTTAACGATGTTAGCAGCAATACCTGTCAAACTTGGGTTGTTAATATAGTCGGGGTGATCTTTAGAGCGATTATATGGATCTGGAACAAGATTATTAATCGTAACTCTTTTTCCGTCGCTCAATTTTGCCAAATTAGTGCCGTTCAACAGCAGTTCAAAATCGTCATTATATTTAGAACCGCCGAACTCAGGAAACTCCTCAGAAGCAAATACATATTGAAAGAACAATTTTTCAACCGTACTATTAGCAAAAAAGCTGAGGTTTAGCTGAGTCAGATCCCCTTGTTCACCCTTAGCACCAAAATCCGTGCTTAAATCGCTGTCCTGTGTCGTGAAGTTATCTTTCCGATTCTGACCCGGTATATCGGTGACTTTACCAGTGCTCAGAACAACACCTGATGTCAAACCGAAGGGGTCATTAGTGAAAGTACCAAAAGCAGCCGAATTACCCGTAATTGAAACAGAGAAATTACTCAACCCGGCTGTATTAGTCCCCAATAAATTATTTTTTAAAGTCTCAGTGTTATTAGTTGCCCCTACCGAAAATGCCATTGCTGGCGCTGCCAACAAACTCATAGCAGTAGTTAATGTAGCTGTTAAGCCAGCAATTTTGTGAGTAATTATCATAAATTTTTCCTGGAAGATACAAACCTGATCCAATGCCCAACTTCATTTTTACATTATATAAGTATCAATGTCTAGGGCCTTTACAATAACTTTACACATAAGTGTATATACGTTTTTTGGGGCTAATTTTTTGGGTAGTTCTTGGCAATTATTCAGCCTCTAAACTTCAGCGCAAAAATACGGATGCAAAAATACACTTACACAGACTAATAATTTCAGGAGTTACGCACTGGAGACCCAAAAAACCGGGTTTTGATACCGTTGGCGCTCTCCAAAATGACTAATAGCTAATGACTAATAGCTAATGACTAATAGCTAATGACTTATGAAAGATGACTTCGCCCAAAAAAACCATAGGAGCCCCGGATTCCTGTCGTAGAGAGATCAAAATTTTTGATCCGAGTTCAACATTCCAGATTCATCTGTGGAGTAAATCTAAAATCGTTGAGTCGCCAAAGTCTCGCCCCGCTCTAAAATCTCTAATCGACTGACTGTTGACTAAAACCCCCTTGCTTCTCCTTCGCCACGCCGATCGGCAGCCCCTTCCAACCAACCGTCTGCAGTCCGGACGATCGCATTGGCATTGCCCCAGCCGTCACCTTCAACAATCTGGTGTCCCCGCCGCCGCAACTCCGAAAGCGTTGCAGCCTCAAAACCTCCCCGTTCCACCCTCAGCCGATCGGGTTGCCACTGGTGGTGTATCCGAGGTGCAGACACAGCATCGCCGACATTCATGTCGTGAACCAATACGTTCAGTACAATTTGCAACACCGTGGTAATAATCGTGCTGCCTCCGGGAGCCCCTGCAGCGAGGCGAAATTTGCCATTTTCTGTCACGATGACCGGCGTCATGCTCGATAAAGGAGTTTTGCCCGGGGCAATCGAATTTGCCTCCCCGCCCACCAAACCAAACAAATTCGGCACTCCCGGCGCCGCTGCAAAATCATCCATCTCGTTGTTGAGCAAAATTCCCGTACCCGCGGCCACGACTCCAGCCCCAAAACCGCCATTCACCGTAAATGTCAAGCTTACTACATTGCGCTCTTTGTCAACTACCGTAAGGTGCGTAGTTTCCGGAGACTCCCACAGGAGACGGTTCAAAGTTTCAGCGTCAACAGCCTTTACCTCGCTGGAGGGTCGGGCTTTTGACATTTGGATTTGCGATCGTCTCAATTTGGCATAATTCCTACTACTCAGAGCTTTGACCGGTACACTCACAAAATCCGGGTCGCCCAAATACTCAGCCCGATCGGCATAAGCAATCCTCATGCTCTCCGCCAGCAAGTGCAAAGTATCTGGACTTTGCCTTCCCAACCTCTTGAGATCCGTATCTCCCAGAATATTTAAGATTTGCAACAAATGAACGCCGCCGGAAGAAGGAGGCGACATCGCGCAAATTTCATAAGTGCGAAAGTTGCCACAAACCGGATTCCGCCAAATCGGCGTATAGTTTTTCAAATCTTCCAGAGTGATAATACCGCCGTTTTTAGCCATGTCGGCGGCGATCGCCCGCGCAATGTCCCCGGTATAAAAACTCTGCGGATTTTGCGCAATCTGCCGCAAAGTCCGCGCCAAATCCCCCTGTACCAAAAGCTCACCCGGCTGGTATAAAATGCCACCGCGAGTAAAAACCTCCAGCGCCGCCCGGTTTTTTTTGAGCACATCCTGTCGTCGCCCGGTAGCCGTCGTAAACCGCGAACTTACCGGAAAGCCTTTTTCAGCCAGGGCGATCGCTGGCGCCACCACCTGGGCCCAAGGCAACTTACCATACTCGCGGTGCACCGTATAAAGTCCAGCAACAGTACCCGGAATACCCGCCGCCAAATGCCCGTCCAGACTTGCCCTTTGGCGCACCTTGCCTTGCTTGTCGAGGTACATATCCCGCGCCGCCCGTTTCGGAGCTCGTTCCCGGAAATCCAGCGCTTGCACAGTCCCCGTTTCCGCCCGCCGCAGCAGTAAAAAACCCCCGCCACCGATACCCGCCGAAAAAGGCTCCACCACCGAAATCGCCAAAGCCGCAGCAGCCGCCGCATCCACTGCATTGCCGCCCTGTTGCAGCAGGGCCAGCCCTGCAGCGCTCGCCAGAGGGTGAGCCGAAACTGCCATCCCCTGTTGGCTGCGCTGCTGCTGCAAGGTTGGCTGTAGCTGTTGCTGGCAGCTACCCAACACCAAGACAGTTAGGCAAGAAGTATAAATTCGCACTTTGCTCAAGAAATTTGGCAACATTTTTTACGCGTGAGGCGAGGATTTTTTATAGTATACTTTTAGGAGCATCTTCCCTAAAACCTAGCGGTACTAAGTTCAATCGCAGATAAATTACCTGTTATGGCAGACGGGAAAACGATTTGACCCTGGGAGGCGATCGGGGTACAAGAGGAAGAGACAAATCAGGGACAGACGGTGGCAATTTAATAATTAAACAAGTTTGCAAAAGCAGTTTTTTTGATAGAATACCGATTTCAAAAAAGCTGATAAACTCAGAAAAAGGGCGTGGCTGATTTAAGGTAGGAAAAACTAAAGATGCCAATCATATAAACCCTGGTTCACAAAGCTTCTGAATTTTCCAATTATTTTTGTTCCCTAGGCTGATTAAGCAACAGCAAAACAATCAGTATTTTAGGTGATGGCTAGGGTAAGGCAACACATAGAGTAATTCCAAATGAGTCGTATTTTTTTACCCCACCCCAACTTTACCAAGGGAGGCAGTAAGAAATTCACAAATGATTTACGATTGCTGGAACAGACTTAGTTATAGCTTTTTTTGGGAATTTTTTCGACTTTCGGTTAATCAGTAAACCATGTTTTACTGACTCTTGATATAGAAATTTATCAAATAATTGTAATTAGGTTTGGAGGAAAATTTCAAATTCCTCATTCCCAGTTTTGGCGCAATAAAAAAATTATGATTAGCGATTAACCGGAATCGAACTGAGTCATAACTGCAATTTTTTAGTAGCTATATAGTTATCAAACCAATAATTTTGGGTGAGGTCGGGTTTTTCTTGGTAAGTCCTATTAAAGCAAAAAAATGCGATCGAATTTAGGACAGCTCCAGTCCCCGGACAAAACCCTCAATCCATCGCAGCCGTCGCCTTTGTGTCTGAAAAATTGCCCGCCAATTAATAGTCTGCACTCCGCCTGCTAAGGGCTGTCCCCTCCTTATGGTAGATAACACTCACGTTGGTAAACCTGTTATATTGGCAGTATGTAGGCAAGTTTTCTGACTACAGGTACTTGCACGTAAATGAGTCAGAGTGTAGGCTTCGATACTATACTTCGGTGAACAACTACCAAACCACACCTTAATGCAAGTTATGAATAGCCAAAAAATAAGTGTAATCATTCCTGCATTCAATGCTGCCGACACTCTGGCCGAGACAGTTGCCTCCGTACTCAATGGTACCCACAAAAATTTAGAAGTTTTAATTGTTGATGACTGCTCTACTGACACTACTGACAAAGTTGCTGCTAAGCTGGTCGAGCAAGATTCGAGAATTCAATACTTCAGGAATCCTCAAAATTACGGGGTTTCTAAGTCGAGAAATTTAATGATATATCGCGCCACAGGCGAGTATGTAGCGTTTATCGACAGCGACGATACCTGGGAACCCAATAAGTTAGAAGTTTGTTTAAAGATGCTCGCAGACAATCCCGAAGTCAAAGCTGTGGCTCACGCTTTGCGATATTTAGACAAGCGCGGCAACAAGTTGAGTTACATTCCCACCTATCCTACAACTAAAGCAGAAATGCAGGCGATTAAGGAGACAGGCGAAAGTCCGTGGGTTTTCCCGTCTTCTGTTGTAGTCTATCGCTCTATTCTACTCCAAGAAGGCGGCTTTGCAGAAGATTGGCAGGTAGGAGAAGATACAGAGTTATTTACTAAACTTGCTCAAAAGTATGGCTTGCTAGCGGCGACAGAACCTTTGGGAAATTATCGAATTAGAGGGAACTCTCTCACAGATAAACACTGGCTGAAGAAGCGCATAGCTTCTGATTGTGTCAAGGAAAACCAACTGCGGCGCTTGCGGGGAGAAAAAGAGTTATCACTCCAGGAGTACGAAGAGTTATGTTTTAAGAATTTGCCGCTTTTGCAAAGGCTTAACAAATTTCGAGAAGTTTTGGCACTGCACTACATGAGAAAGGTGGGACAAAGTTGGTTAAATCGGGAGGTTTTGCCGACTATTGTTTACGGCGTGGCTACCACAGTGCTCAATCCTCAAGCTACTGTGCACAAGTGGAAATGGATGAAAACTCACGAAAAGTTGAGTCATCAAACGGCAGAAGGTATTGGTCATTGTGCAGAATTAAACTCCCAGCGATCGTCTGAAATCGGGGGTTGATCCTAAAGGATGTTATAGTTGTATAGCCTTTCTCAGTAACATGAGGTGCACGCTTGATAAGGGGGCATAGAGCATAGAGCATAAAGCATAGGGTATACCTCACCAAGATTGAGAACTGCTATATGCGGGTTTAGTCAAGAAATTAGGTGCTGCCAATAAAGCCAAATCAAAGCCGATCGCCTAGGGGCTGATTAATACGCGATGTTGGGGTCTTGATCCGTATTTGACTGCGAATATTCTGTCGGGTCAATTACCCGCAATACCAGCTACAGCGGCTTGCAGCCGTGCAGTGGCAGACAATATAAAAATTTTTGCGAGATCGGATGTCAGTCTTGATTTATTCTGCCACTAGCTTCAAGCCTATACAAGGCACTAATAGCAGCGATCGCCAGCCGTGCTATTTGCCATCACAACAGTTAGAATAAATAATGTATAAGTAAAAAGGAAAGTTTTTGGAATTAAAAAATGGGTAGCAAACCCCTTTTTGATGCAAAAAATAAAAGCAAAAATTTATAAAACATTCTGCCTTTTACCTTCAGAGGACGATCGCCTTTTTATTTGGAATTAGATTGAATTTATGGACTGGCAAGAAATTTCTGGCAACTGGGTATTAATTCCGTCAAGACCGATCGCGATCGTACATTTTCTCGGTGGTGCATTTGTGGCGACAGCACCGCAACTCACCTATCGCTGGCTGTTAGAGGCTTTGGGGAATCAAGGATATGTTGTAGTAGCAACGCCGTTTGTCAATACTTTGGATCATATTGCGATCGCCCGCGATGTCCTCAACAAATTTGAAAATGCCCTCGATCGCCTGCGCGCCACTAAATTGCTCAAATCTTCCTATCTCCCCATTTACGGTATGGGACACAGCATGGGATGCAAACTCCACCTCCTGATTGGTTCGGTGTTTGACATAGAAAGGGCAGGCAATATTCTGATTTCTTTCAACAATTATGCGGCATCCGAAGCAATCCCGATCGTCGAGCAAATTTCCCCTGTCTTTAACGTCGAGTTTACCCCTTCCCCGCAAGAGACTAATCGCCTCGTCCAAGATAGCTATCAAATTCGGCGCAATCTTTTAGTCAAATTTAACGGCGACAACATCGACCAAACCCTGCTTTTGACCAAACTGCTAAAAGCACGATTTCCCGACATGATTACCGTTCAGACTCTAGCAGGCAACCACCAAACGCCCTTGGGGCAAGATGTTAGCTGGCCTGTGGGTCAAATTTTTACACCTTTCGACGCGATCGGGCAGTGGGTCAAACAAGAAGTGTATCGAGAATTAAATGAATTAAAACGGACAATTCTGCTGTGGCTTAATCCTCTGTCGCGCCTTTAAAATCCGATCAACCCATTAATCAGAAATTTCCTCTACCACTTCCAAAATATCATCTTCATTGTTCGGCCTTGAGACAGGAGTATAATTTTTGACCATCGACAAACAGTTCCGTCCATCAGCCATTCTCTTGTAACTAATACTGTCTGCGATGTCTTTGATTAATTTTAGGCCCCGCCCGCCTGGAGAGTGAATATCGACTTTTTCCGCAATATCTTTGATTTTTTTCTCTAAATCAAACGGATCGCCCGAGTCCCAAATTTTAATCTCTAAAGAGTCAGCGAACACAGTCACCTGAATGTCAACAGGCAAATCCGCTGGTTTGCCCTTGTGGGCGTGACGCACCGCATTCGTAAAGCCCTCAGCCAAAGCCAACTGACACCTTATCCACACACTTGTAGGAATTCGCGAGTCGTACAATTGTGCAAACCACGACAAAACCCAGCTTAATCCATTCAGACCTGTATTGACTTGAAGATCCGCTTTTTTTAGCATCGGCAACTTTTCGGAACCTTTTAATTCAATCACGCTCACCACAGAAGTTCTTCATCGCCCGGTGGGCAAAATACAACGAGACACAATACAAGCAGATAAAATACAACGAGACCAAGTATAACGGCGGCAAAATTGAATGGTAGTTTGAGGATACTAGCTTTGGTGGGCCCTGGATCAATGTCTAATCCACTAATCGGTTAGGCACTATACCATAAATAGCATTTTCATGTCAACGAGCGCCTGTGGCAAATAAAAGTCTATAAAAATTTATATTCTGAGTATAAACTGAGTGAAGTTCGATCGCGCCAAATTTCTATCAAATTTTAACGTAAATTGGACTCAACGACCTGTCCTCAAAAGCAATTACCTCGAAAGCGATGTCAATCAACTATACTCAATCTCAGACAAGGGCGCTGACAGGATATATTTTAAATGACCCCCAGACCTTGAAAAACTTGTAGTACCTAAGTGCCCATGTTTCAAATTCTGGTTATTGACGATGATACGGCTGTTCAAGAACTGCTGAGAAGAACCCTGAAAAAACAGGGTTACGAAGTAACAGTAGCAAGCAATGGCGAAGACGGTGTAGCCCAGGCGCAAAAATTGCGTCCGGCCCTGATAATTTGCGATTGGATCATGCCGCGCTTGACCGGCATCGATGTGTGTCGTCGAGTTAAGGCAGATCCGGATCTGTCAACTACACAATTCTTTTTGTTGACTTCTTTGGGTTCGATCGCCGATCGAGTCAAAGGCCTCGACGCCGGTGCAGACGATTTTATCTCGAAGCCGATTGAACTCAACGAATTGCAGGCGAGAGTACGCGCCGGATTGCGGCTGCACCAACTCAGCCGAGATTTGAAAATAGCCAAGCAAAGTCTGGAAGCAGAGTTAGCCGAGGCCGCCGAGTACGTGCAATCGTTGCTGCCAGATCCGATGACGGAACCTTTCAGCATTGAGGCAAAATTCATTCCCTCCCGGCAGTTGGGTGGAGATTGCTTCGACTACAACTGGCTAGATGCCGATTATTTGGCGATTTACTTGCTCGACGTAGCCGGTCACGGTTTGCGGGCGGCGCTGCCTTCTGTGGCGGTGCTGAATTTGCTGCGATCGCGCACGCTCCCCAACATAGACTATTACAAACCCAGCGACGTTTTGCGGGCCCTCAACACCACCTTCCAGATGAGCTACCAAAATGACAAGTATTTCACCATCTGGTACGGCGTTTACAACCGCATTTCTCGCCAGCTAGTTTATGCTAGCGCCGGCCATCCACCAGCCGTGTTGATTTCCCAGTCCCCTGCGAGCACCGCTAAAATCCAGCGATTAAAAACCCCCGGAATGCCGGTCGGGATGTTCCCTGACGCCCCCTATGTCGATAATTGCTGCGATGTAGAGGATTTGAGCACTCTCTACATCTTTAGCGACGGGGTATACGAGATCCACCAACCTGACGGCAATATCTGGGGGCTTGACCCTTTCGTAGACCTGTTAGCAGCTTACAACGGTGCAAGTGCCGACCAGTTAGAGCTGGTTTTGAACTACATTCAAAAGTTGAACGCTAAAGCAGTTTTTGATGATGATTGGTCTTTACTCAAGGTAAACTTTGGCTAGCTGACTTCTTGCAGTGCATCTGTGACCAAATAGCACAAAGGCAGCAGCCCAAAGATTTAGTTAGTTGAGAGAATTTTGCTATTAAAAGCATCGCGGGTCTGAAATATCTCGAAAACTCGATCCATGCTGGTGAGTTCAAATAAGATGCGGATTTGCTCGTTGATAGAACAGACAACTAATTGACTCCCAGCGGCCCGGACTGTTTTGAGCGCCAAGACTAAAGCGCCCAAACCAGAACTATCCATAAATGTCACATCAGTGAAGTCTATCAATACCACATCGGCTCCCGCTTCCACTAGGTCGCTAATCTCTTGGCGGAATTGACTTGCCTTGGTGCCGTCTAAAATGCCAGAGGGCTGAATAATTTTAACTACAGGACTCATATTTTGCGGTGGGAATGTCAGAATTTCTAGCCAGACTAGGCTAGTATAGCTGCGAGATGGACTCTGATCCAAATAAGAGAGGGGGGAAAGCGCCAGAGCCTGAGAGCGGAAGAATAGTTTTGAGTGAAAAAGATGGTGCTCGTCGCGGATCGTAGCTTAGAGTCGCAGCGCTTCGCCGGGAGTGAATTTGGAGATAGGGACAATCTTTGTTCTGCCGAAGGCCTTCTGGTATTAATCAAACTCGGCTAACTTTGGCGCGGTAGAGCAGTTTGTCGCCTTGTCTGTACCCTGTGTAGCGGACTTTGACGGGTTCTCCGGGTTCGGCTGTTCCTTCCATGAGCTGGTGCTGTTGGGGGTTGTAGGGAATCTGGGCTCCGACTGGGGCGATCGACTCCACTCCCCAATGCTCCAATAACTGCTCGACAGGCCGCAGCAAGGGCAGTAGTTTCTGAGCCCGCAAGTTGTGATTTTCCTGAGCTTTGCTCGCAGCAGTCGGCCACTGCAACATCCAAGATTCTAAAATTTGCACGCTAGATAGCTGGAATTCCTGCATCAAAGATTCTCGCTGCTGTTCGATCGCAGCTTGCAGGCGCTGATATTCTTGTTCTAGGGCTGTCGGTGGTGCCTGTTCTAACTCTACATAGTCTGGCGCCAAGGTTGCGAGCAGTTCATTTAAGGAAATTTGCAAAGCTTGACTGATTTTGAGCAGGATGTTGGCTCGGGTTTGCAAAGCTAAGCCGCGACGCAGGCGGATGACCTGAATTTCGGGAACTCCTGCTTTTTGGCTGAGTTCTCGATCGCTCGAAAGCCCCGCCTGTTCCATCAGGCGTTGCATTTGAGGAGCATAATCTGGAATATTGGCAGTCACGAAAAACTCATCCAAATTAATAAATGGACATATTATCGATCGTAAACTGTCACGAGCCTTAAGGAAATACATCTGTGGGGCGGGCTCGGAGACCCACCCCACAACTTTTTTTGTGGCTATTTGACGGCAACTTTTGCGGCGGCGGCTGTTGCAGTTGTCGCAGAACCTTGCAAATGCGCTTCTAGGAACCACAAACGCTTGTCAATTGTCCGCGAAATTTCGGTGTACAGATCCGCTGTATCGGCATCGCCGAGTTCGCCTGCTTTGTCGATGGCGACTCGCAGGTGTTGGGCGTAGGGTGCGTAGCGATCGGCTAAAGCCGTCACGTATTCTTTCCCATCTAAAATGTCGAAAGGAAACTCTGGCAGGATGGAATCTGCGGCGGCTGTGCGGGCTGTTCCTACAGCCAAACCGCCCAAAGCTGTGACCCGTTCGGCAACCAAATCGATGTATTCTTCGAGTTCTGTTGCCATTTCGTCAAATAGCAAGTGCAACTGGTAGAAGTCCATGCCTTTGACGTTCCAGTGAGCTTGCTTGACTTGAGTTTTTAAGTCCAGAGTCGTTGCCAGCGTGGCGTTGAGCAACCCCACTACTTGAGAGCGGGTGGCGGCTGACATATCGATCCGGGTGGGGTAAAGATGTTGTTTGTGATTGTTGGTAGTCATAGGTTTTTAGCTTGTTATTAGTGATTGTCGATCAAACTTCTTAGAAAGGTTTGGGCGATTGAATGTTTGCCTGCGTGGTGAATTTCTCTTGAGAGGCTCAGGCTAGGTGCATCTGCAACACCGCACGGGGAGCTCGGCGTACATTACAGCGGATAGTTTCTAAACCGAGACGCTGGCAAGCTTCGTACCGGTGGCAGCCGGAAAATCCGTAATACTGACCATCTACTTCTAGCACGTCGATGGGTTCGTTTAAACCTACCTCGCGGATCGATTCCAGGAGGGCGGCGACTTTGGTTTGGTCGTTGACTCGCGGCAGGGGGCGGCGAATCTGGTTGAGGGGAATTTCTTCTATCCTCATGGCGGCTCTCTTTTTTACTTATAGCTAAATCATACTCGTTATGACTTCGTTTTGTCAATAAATATGAGGACTTACGCAAAAACCTTGTTTTTGCTGGGAATATGGGGGTTAGAAAATCGCAACTACTGCTATCTGGTCGGGAAATCCCATACAAATAGCTATGAATTGGCAACACTCAGCACAGGCAGGATTTTTCATGCCTTTCGATAGATCGATCGACCTCAACGTTCTAGGTACAGTGGGAGAAAATATAAATTGTGGCTTGAAATTATGGCATCCTCCCAACCCCTCAAAGGCATTGAATTGATCGACTGCGCCAAAGCTAACGCCCAACAAGGAATCGCCACAGCCGCGAAGCTTTGCGGCTACGGAGGCGACCTCAACACCTTCGAGCGGGAACTGAAAAAGGCTTGCCAAGACATCGGCGTCGAAGTCAAGGAGTTAAGCGACTTGATTACGAATCAGCAGATGATGAAACAAGGAATGGGTATTGAAGTCGCTCCAGATACTCCCTCAGAACTCTAGCCTCAATCTCCACCGCACCAGTTTGAGAGCTAAGATTGCCCTGATACGAGTATTTTGAGTCTGCTAGCTGAGGCAGGCTAGAATGTTTTGCATGGGAGCTTCCGACTTTTGGCAGGAGTCGTGTTTTCTCCCGCGAAGAGGGTGCTTTCTGGAGGGTGCACAGATTGTTAGGAGGACTGTCGTGTCAGATCAGCAAGACCGAATAATGCGTTTGTTTATAGAGGAGGCTAAGGAGCACCTCGATACTCTAGAAAATGGTTTAGTGGATTTAAAGTCCACAATGAAAGACCCCGAAAGCGTCCAAGAGATGTTTCGAGCCGCCCATTCCGTGAAAGGAGGGGCGGCTATGCTTGGCTTAGATAGTATTAAAACAACCGCTCACCGTTTGGAAGATTGTTTTAAGGTGCTCAAGGACGGGCCCGTCAAGCAGGTTGACCAAACGGCAGAATCCCTATTTTTAAAGGGAGTTGATACGCTTAAGGACTTGCTGGGGCGACTGGAGGGGCCTTTCGGCTTGAGGAATGAAGAGGGAGAAAAACTCGTGCAGCAGGTGATGCCTGTTTTTGCTCAACTCGAAACTCACCTCGATAAATTGGCGTCAGGGAAAGTGCAGGCGGTTGCTGCTGGGTCTGGTATCCCCGCTGCTTCAACAGCGGGCGCTGTGCCGCCAAATTTTGCTGTTGAAGTGATGACTTTACTCAAAGAAATGTTGCAGGTGTTCAAGCAGAAAGAATCGGCTGCTAGTCGCTCTGAGTTGACGGCTGTGTGCGTTCGCCTCTATAAATTGGGAGGTAAAGTAGAGACTTGGCAAAATTTAGTAAAAACAGCTAGATCTGCGATCGTTAATCCCAAAAACTCTTATAAAGTCTTAGCTCCGTTGATTATCAAAGAACTCAAGGAAGCTGGCGATTTAGTACAAGTGGGGAAAGTCAAGACGATCGTTCCGAGTAAAAATTTGCTACTTTTGGCAGCAAGCCCAAAACCAGCCGCCCCAGTCGCCCCAGCCGCCCCAGCCGCCCCAGCCGCCCCAGCCGCAGCGTCGAAGCAAGTCGCACTTCCGGCTGAACCGAAGGCGGTAGTCAAGCTTTTGCTCAAAACTTTCAACAAAAAGCAACTCTCGGAAATCGCCAAGTTACTGGTTAACGCCATCAAATCCTCGAACTAGGAGGTGTGGCAGTAGAAGATAGAATCAAAGCAATATTTGTGAGGCGGATAATTTTCTGGGGGTGCTGGCAGCCGCTCGTTGAGCAGCAACTCGAAAAAATTCACTCATTCGAGATTTTTGCCCTCTACCTTCTACTGTTGGGCAAGCCTGCGTTAGAATTAGTGGATATGTAGGCGTGCAATATTGTACCAGAATTAAAAATCGAGCAGGCTTTATAAGGCAGTAGCTGTGAAACCAATTAGTTCATTAGAAGATGCTTTAAACCGCTGTCAGGCGATGGGAATGCGCTTGAGCCGCCAGCGTCGATTTATTCTAGAACTTTTGTGGGAGGCAAAAGAACACCTCTCGGCTCGCGAAATTTACGATCGCCTCAACAAACAAGCGCATTCGATCGGGCATACTTCTGTTTATCAAAATCTAGAAGCTTTGTCGAGAGCAGGGATTATTGAGTGCATAGAACGTTCGGAGGGACGCTTGTACGGCAATGTCAGCGACTCTCACTCTCACGTCAATTGTCTTGATACGGCTCAGATTCTCGACGTTCATGTGGAACTGCCGATCGAATTGATCGAACAAATCCAACAGCAAACTGGTGTCAGAATTGTAGACTACCGGATAGATTTCTACGGATATCGCTCTGCCGAGTCCGCCACGGAAGCATCGAGTGTCAGCGATACGCCAAAGGCTTCGTAACGGATAAAGCAGCGGCTGTTGGAAGCAAAACTGATATTTGTACTGGGTGGATCGGTGGTATAAAATGATTTAAGTATTTAGCTGGGTTCGATCGGTTTTTTTGCCGTCGCCAGCCGGAATTTGGTACAGTCGAAAAAAAATGAAAACAGAAAAATGAAACTCGATCGACAAGTTGGGCGATCGGGAATAAAATTTACGACTAAACCAAAAAATCATTTCTACCCGGTACACCTAAAAGTGTAGACCAAATCCGGCTGTAATGCCCCTTTATTTTTAATCGGCTTGGAGGAGACGAAATTTAGTGTAGTTGCGGTTTCAAGAGACTGTTGGCGAATTCGCAGGGGGTGTTACCCATCACCTCTGGGAGGCAGTATTTCCGTTCACTATTGG
>NZ_JAUBPI010000131.1:0-13912 GCF_036700645.1 Microcoleus sp. S36b_A4
TCTAGGGAGTAGGGTTTCATTTTTCTCTTTCTTACCACCTCTAATATTGTACCTAATCGTTAAGCAAAGTGCTGTAAGTCATGATATCTAGGGGATTTGTGACTGTGATTAAGATTGCTTCGGGAGAATGCTCGATCGCCTGTTTTGTGGCTTCAGTGACAATTCGAGCATTGATTTTAATTAAATCTTCCCGATTGATACCGGGTTTGCGTGGCACTCCGGCGGCAATTACTATGATATTTGAGTTGGCCGTATCTGTATAATTATTTGTACCGACAATTTGGCGATCGTGGCGTTCCACTCCCCTGGCTTCCATCAAATCCAAAGCAACGCCCTGCGGCCAACCCTCCACAATATCTAGCAATACTACATCTGCCAGATTTTTCTCAGCAATTCGCTGGGCTAACGTACTGCCGACTTTGCCTGCACCAATAATTGATACGCGGTTTGATGGAGAATTCATTGGGTTTTAGATTTTAGATTTTAGATTTTAGATTTTAGCAATCAACTTAATTGGGAAAGGTGCGCGGTGTGCACCCTTCGCTACATTAAGAACAGTGAGGTTTAGTTGTGGTGAGTTACTTAAAATCTTCGAGTTGGTCTACCCGCAGCCAAATATTCGGGGTGGGAACTTTGCCAAATTTGACGAAGGCATAGTCGCCGCGAACATCCATCACTTCGCCTTTTGTTTCAAATATATAGGAGGAAAAGCGCTGGTCGCTGGCTTGGGCTTCTAGACTGTTTTCCAATTTTTCGCGTACAGCGCGAACTATACTGCCTTTCTTGATTGCCATAACTTGCTTTGTTTAGTTTAAAAAACTATACAAATTTTAATCTAGATTTGGCTGCAAAGTCACTCGGCGATTGAAATCGCTACTAAACAAACAAAGTCCACTCCAAGCGGACTTAAGGAATAAAGGAGTGCGATTCGTGGGGTACATCTAAAATCTAAAATCTAAAGCCTAAAATCCATTGACTGCTTCCTATGTCTGACAAATGGGGCAAAAATGAGTCGATCGCCCTGCTAATTTTATACGTTCGATGGTTGCCGAGCAAGTGCGGCAGGGTTGACCGGCACGATTGTACACCCAAGCGACGCCGCCGTAGTTGCCGTTGACACCTTGGACGTTGAGAAAATTGCTAAAAGTGGTGCCCCCGGATGCGATCGCCTTCTGTAAAACTTGAATAATAGCTGTATGGATGCGCCCTATTTGCTCTGCGGTCAAATCCGCGCACAGAGTTGTGGGCATCACTCCCGACAAAAACAAAGTTTCGTCTGCGTAAATATTGCCCAAACCAGCTATCAGTGCCTGGTCTAGCAAAGCTGTTTTTATGGGTCGCGCCCGCCGGTGCAGTTTGCGGGTCAAATATTCTGTTGTAAACTCGTCTGAAAATGGTTCGGGGCCTAAGAGTTTCAGACCGATGACAGTGCTCGAAACCTCAGTTTCTGCGGGCACGTACCACATTTGCCCGAAGGTGCGCTGGTCTACAAACCGCAATTCTTGGTTTCCTTCAAAAAATAGCCGTACTCGCGCGTGTTTTTGCAAGGGTTCGGATCGGTTCACCCACAGCAGTTGTCCCGTCATCCGCAGGTGAACGCCCAACCAGCCGGCTTTTGACGGAAGGAGGAAGGAAGAAGGAAGAGGGGAAGAGCTTGGAGTTTGAGCTCTAAATTCTCCCCCTTTCCCTTTCTCTCTTTCTCCTTCTGGGAATTGAGATAGTTCTGCCAGGAGGTATTTGCCGCGTCTGTACCAGCGGGCGATCGACTTTCCTTTGAGTTTCGTCAAAAAATCGGTCGCAGAGATTGAGCGGGCGATCGTGCTGTTTAACAACACGTCCCCGCCCAACATTTCTTGATCGAGGGTTGCTTGATTCAAACCCCGGCAAATAGTTTCAACTTCTGGCAGTTCTGGCACAATTAGCGTTGTTCTGTTCCTTGACCTTGAGGCGAACCTTGGACCGTGCCTGGCGTTTCGGAGCCCGGTTTGCTGTCCGCGGTAGTTTTCGGCTGCTGCGAGGGGCTACCCTGGCCGGTTTGCCGAGTTTTCTCGTCGAGCGTGGTTTGTTTGCCGCCGGGAGCTGCGGTTGATTTTGCTTTCGCTTTGGGGGCTGCTACTTCCACTAATTCGCTTTGGGCGAAGTTGTTGGTGTTGACGCCGGCATAATTTACTTTGTCAAAGCGAACGATAACTGGGTATTTAATGCCGCTTTGGTCTACCGTAGCAACGGTGCCCACTTCTTGATACCAGTAGGATTCTTTGCGGAGAATCCGAACTGTAGAACCGCGTTGAACCATGAGCTTTGTTTCCTTTGCGATGAATAAACGGATAAAGCCATTTTTTTTACTCTAGTCGATCGCGCGACGCATTTGAAGTCTGCAAGGAAATTTTTACCTGTCGCGCCGTTTTTTGATCTGCTATTTGTAAAGAAAAGTAAATACTTTGCTAGGGCGATCGCTGGGGTTGCAAAATAAATAAACCCACATTATCCGTCAAATAAAACCCGTGGGAGCGAGTTGAAAACAAACTTTACAAATAGTTGTGAATTGCTACAGTTAAATGTTATGGGAAATTCTGATAAGTCATGACTGAACCTCACGCCACAGTAATACTCGCGATTAGTGCGGACGGTAAAATAGCAGATGCAGTACGATCGCCCGCGAGATTCGGTTCTGCCAACGACAAAGCCCACCTCGAACAGCAAGTAGCAGCAACCGACGCGGTTTTGTTCGGCAACGGCACGTTACAGGCTTATGGGACGACGATGAGAGTGATTTCGCCGGAATTGGTCAAACAGAGGGAACTCCAAGGGAAGCCGCCACAACCGGTGCAAATTGTATGTTCGCGATCGTCCCAATTTGACCCAAACTTGCGATTTTTCCAGCAACCGGTGCCTCGGTGGCTGCTGACGGGGCCTGACAGCAGGGAAACGGCATTGCCGTCTCCTCTCAAGAACGGGCAAGATGCCTGTTGCACAAGAGATGAACTTGCTTGTGGAACAGGCATCTTGCCTGTTGATAAAAGGCTTATTGAGAATGGTGCAACATCTCAATTCGAGCGAATTATCTATGCAAAAACCGTAGGTGGAGAGATTGATTGGATTGATGCGTTTCAACAGCTAGAAACTATCGGTATCAAACGTTTGGCGATTCTGGGCGGGGGGAAACTGGTAGCCTCTGTGCTAGCTGCAGGCTTGGTAGACGAACTTTGGCTGACGGTGTGCCCGTTAATTTTGGGCGGGGCGGATGCACCGACGGCTGTTGAGGGAGAGGGTTTTTTGGCCGATTTAGCGCCGAAATTGGAGCTTTTGGCGGTTAACCAGGTGGGACAAGAGGTATTTTTGCATTATCGGGTCGATCGATAGTCCCGCATTTTAACTGCTTTCCGGCAGAGCCTGGTAACAAATGTCGAACAGGGGAAATTATATTAACTTAAATGAAGTTCGATCGCTCTACGCTCAAATCTCCCTATGCTGAAACAGCCAAAACCTGAATATTCTGTAGCCTGGATTAGCAAAATAGGCGAAATCCCGCAAGCGTCGTGGGATGCCTTGGCGATGCCACTAAAAACTCCATTTCTGGAATGGGATTGGCTTAACAATCTCGAAGTATCGGGCAGTGCGACAGGTAAAACCGGTTGGTTACCGCATCACTTAACAGTCTGGCGAGACAAACAGTTGATTGCTTGCGCGCCACTTTATGTCAAAAGTCACAGTTACGGCGAATTTGTATTCGATAATCAGTGGGCCGATTTAGCTCAACGTTTGGGTGTTCAATATTATCCCAAATTGATGGGAATGACGCCGTTTACTCCGGCTGAAGGCTATCGGTTTTTGATTGCCGAGGGAGAAGATGAAGACGAATTAACTGGAGTAATGGTAAGCGCGATCGACCATTTTTGTGATCGGCACAATATCTCCGGTTGCAATTTCCTTTACGTCGATCCCGAATGGCGCGAAAGAATGGAACGCCACGGTTTCAGCAGTTGGCTGCACCACAGCTATATTTGGCAAAATCAAGGCTATCAAAATTTTGACAATTATTTAGGCGCATTTAATGCCAACCAGCGCCGCAATATCAAACGCGAACGCAAAGCAGTTGACCAAGCTGGTTTGTTGGTAAAAACGCTGACTGGCGATGAAATTCCCCAAGCCATGTTTGCTCAAATGTATGCTTTTTATGAGAATACTTGCGACAAATTTGGTTGGTGGGGAAGCAAGTATTTGACTAAGCGATTTTTTGAACAGTTGCACCACAATTATCGCGATCGAGTTTTATTTGTAGCCGCCTACGACAAGGAAGATGACAGACAGCCGATGGGTATGTCTTTTTGTTTGTATAAGGGCGATCGACTGTACGGGCGTTATTGGGGCAGTTTGCAGGAAATAGACTGCTTGCACTTCGATGCTTGTTACTATACGCCGATCGAATGGGCGATCGATCGGGGCATCCAAAGCTTCGATCCCGGTGCGGGCGGGCGGCACAAAAAACGGCGCGGCTTTCCAGCTACGCCCAATTATAGTTTGCACCGATTTTATAACAACCGTCTGGCGCAAATTCTCAAGTCTTATATCGGTCAAATCAACGAAAGAGAACAGGAAGAAATTGATGCTGTCAACGAGGATTTACCTTTTACTAAGTTACCTCCTTTGTTACTCGGCGAGTGACAGTTGACTGGGAATTTGGAATTGGAAATTGGGAATTAGTAACAGACCATCGGTGTCAACATAATACTAAAACCCTGTGTATAATCTCTCGTTTGTATCGAAGTTTCTATCCCCCTAAATTCCCCTTATAAAGGGGGAAATTGAATGTTCTTTCCCCTTTATAAATACGAGTTAGAGGAGACGTAAGAATACTATTGTCTCCCCCTTAATAAGGGGGGTTAGGGGGGGTCGAAACTCAACTATAAACGATATTTATTAGGGATTTTAGTCTTAAGTTGACACGAATGGTAACAGTCAACCGTCAACCGTCAACCGTCAACCGTCAACCGTCAACCAATTAACCTAATTTACAAATACTCTCCCATCTTCCTGAATTTCCAGAGATTTTGTATCAGCGGCTACCTCAGTTGTCGCGCCGAAACTGACTTGCAACATTCCCGGCATCGCGGTTGCTTGGGGGCGAACCAGCACCAATCCGCCGTCTGGGCGCTGGTAAGTGAGGGTGATTGGTACTGGGAGGGTTTGAAGCAAAATTTCCGATTGTTCGCCCAGAGTGCGCGGCTGGGTAACGCCTACGATTTGATAATTGATGACAGCATTGGTGGTATTCACCAGTTTAATTACTATCCCGCCTTCAGCAGGCGTAACTCGCGCACTGGGCAGGGGGAAGCGGGGAGGCGCGTCTGTTGGTGTAGAGGGCATCCCGCTGAGGCCCGGACTTGCAGCCGGAGTTGGTTCGCTGACGGGTTCTTCAGTGGCTGCGGGAGTCTCTGCGGGTTGGGAAACGGGTTTTCCTTGTTGGGGCGGGGGGCCGCCGGCTTGGGAAAGTGTTGCGAGACTAACGAGTAAACCTCCGCAGGTGGCTGCTAGCAAGCTGATTTTTTTAAACGGTAGATTGTGGCGAAACATAAATAACTCCTCACAAGTTCGATCGAGGTTTTCCAACAACGTTTATGTTAATCCATGGCGTAAATGAATTTTAATAGCTGGGTTTGGGCGCGAGGTAGGAAGAATAAGGGTTTGAGGGGTAGATTTTTTTTAAACCGCAGAGGGCGCAGAGGAAGAGAGGAAGAGGGGAAGTTTTAAAGGCGGAATTGTTCTGATTTGTGGGCGGGGAGGGTGACGGTAACGGCGGTACCTCGATCGACTTGGCTGTCTATGCGGATTTGGCCGCGGTGATTTTCGACAATTGCTTTGGCGATGGCTAATCCTAAACCGGAACCGGCGGCGCTGCGGTGGGTGCGGGCGGGATCTGCGCGGTAGAATCGATCGAATAAATGCGGCAGGGCTTCTGTGGAAATTCCGATGCCGGTGTCTGTTACTTTTATTTGCAGCGCTGGATTTAACATCGGCGAATTTCTTTTGTTTTTAGCTGCCACATCCAATTCTACTTGAATTTGACCTCCAGAGGGCGTGTACTGCACGGCGTTGCTGACGATATTGGTAAAAAGTCGGGCTAGTTGATCCCAGTCTCCCAACAGTGTAAAGTTGTCGTCAGCGTTGGGCAGATCGACAATTTCCAAAGAAAGAGAGAGATTTTGGGTAGTGGCGATCGCCTGTTGTTCTTCAATTAGCTCCATCAGCAAAGCATCAAGAGGAACTTCAATCCACTCCTGCTGCACGATGCCGCTATCTTGTCTGGCTAAAAATAACAAATCGTCAACCAAGCGCCCCAAGCGGCGGGTGAGGCGTTCGATAACTTGTAGCTGTTGATGTTGCTGCGGTTCGATATCCGGTTCCGCTAAAGCTACTTGGACGTTAGTTTGAATAGTGGCGATCGGATTTCTGAGTTCGTGAGAAGCATCAGCAGTAAACTGTTTGAGACGCCCGTAAGACTCCCGCACAGGTTTCATAGCCAATCCCGACAGCAGCCAGCCAATAGCTGCAACGCAAATTAGAGTTAAACTCGCGCCCAAAATCAAATCAAGAATTAATTGGCGGATGGGTTTTGTCACTTCAAACCAAGGATGGCTGACTCGCAAATATCCCAGAACTTGGCGGCCGATTTGTACTCGCTGCGTTACTTGTCTGAGGGAATAGTTTTGATCTGACTGCAACTTATTATTAATAATCCAAACTGTTTCGCCAGTGCGGTTAGCGTGAATGGGAATATTCAGTGGTTCCGATAAAGTAGACCACAGCAATTCGCCCGTAGGACTGAACCATTCTAAATCAATGTGGTCATCTTCTACTGCATCGGTGCTATCTCGAAAACTGGCTTGAATATTAACTTGCAATTTATTTTTATCTGTGGTACTAGGGAATTTTAGCGGTTCGATAACCAGAGTTCGCTCTATTACTTCGACAACGTGATGGAGGGTGTCATCAATGCGATCGATCAAAGTTGTGCGGACGTAGAAATAGAAACCAGTGGCGAATACAAGTAACAATACAGCAGTAACGGCTGTGTACCAAATAGCGAGGCGGCGGCGGGTAGCTTGGAACATATTGCGAAGGAAGTTCGGCAACTGATTGTGTAATCTATTCAACAGATTTAACCGATTTAATAACTATAACCTTCTTCTCTTCTTCTCTTCCTTCGTGTCCTAGCGCTTACGCGGTTCGTTTAAAAAAAGCCTTCTTAGCCAATGATCCAAAAAAACTATAACAATATTCCATTATTAATACTTCAGACAGATGTCGAGTTAGCTGTCAGCCTGGTAATCTACTCGCGAAAGTTTTTAGGTAAAAGCCTGTGAATAAATTTTTATTTCGAGCCGCGATCGGGCTATTAATGGCATTTTTTGGGGCAATCACCTATTTTACAAACGACGTACAAAATCCGGTAACAGGAGAGAGACAGCGGGTGCAGCTTTCTCCCCGCCAAGAGATAGTTTTGGGATTGCAGGCGCGAGATAAAATGGCCGCCCAGCACGGGGGGCTTTATCCCAACCAGAGTATTCAGCAGTATGTCGATCGAGTAGGAGAACGAGTTGTCAACGGTTCGGCCGCTAAACAAGCGGGTTATCCGTTTGAATTCCACCTGCTGCGAGACGCCGAAACTGTCAATGCTTTTGCTTTACCGGGGGGACAAGTTTTCATTACTGCGGGGCTGCTGCGGCGTCTGAATTCCGAGGCTCAGTTGGCTGCTGTACTGGGGCACGAGGCCGGTCACGTGGTGGGCCGACACGCTGCGGAACACTTGGCAAAACAGCAGTTCGGCAGGTCTTTGGTAACGGCGGTTGGGGTGGCTACTAGCGACGATCGCGGTGGGGGCCAGCAGGCTGCATTAATTGCTCAAGCTGTCAATCAAGTGGTCGGTTTACGGTACGGTAGATCAGATGAACTTGAGAGCGATCAGCTCGGTTTTCGGTTTATGACCGAAGCTGGTTACGATCCTAGAGGTATTGTTGAGGTGATGCAAATCCTCGGTGCCGCTAGGAAGGGCGAAGCGCCGCCGGAGTTTTTGAGTTCTCACCCAAACCCTGAAAACCGAGTGCAAAAGTTGCAAGCTTTAATCGCGCAAAATTACCCTAACGGCGTTCCAGCTAATTTGGAGTCTGGACGCGATGAGTTTGCTAAGAATGTGTCGGGCGGTTAGCGATAATTGCATTGGGCTTTACAAAAGTTATTACTAAAGGCGGATCTAAGTTCGGCTGGGAGTTGGCACGATCGACTTAATGAGCGATCGAGCAATTGGAAAGTTGAAAACCATGATTGAATCTTGGATGATTATCGGCGGCGTGACTTTCTTAGTCGCCTTCGGTACTCTGTTTTTTAAACTGCGCGATATTAATTGGGCCGTTAAACTTCAAAGACCGAATTGGATGTTTTTTGAGCCTGCTATTCCGTTAATTTGGACGGTGATTTTTGCTTGCGGGGCCGGCAGCGCTACTTTCGTGTGGGAACAGGAACCCGGTAGTCTCAAAACTTGGCTGCTGATGGCTTTGTACTTGATTTTAGAAATTGTCACAGTTGCTTATATTCCTGCTACTCTCAGAGCCAAAAGTCTCAAAGTAGGGACGATTTTGGGAGGGGCTGGCGAGATTTTGGGAGTTGTGCTGACGTTGGCTGTTTTGCCGATTTCTCAAACCGCCGCTTTGTTACTTTTGCCTTACGCGATTTGGGGTGCGATCGGCACTTATACCACTTGGGAAATGATTCAGTTAAACCCGGAAGCTGCATAAATATTCCCTGTTCTTCGGCGCACCCTACATACTAGAAAGCTCTTCTCTTCCTTCGTGTCCTTAGCGTCTTCGCGGTTCGTTAAAAAAAACATTGTTAATAATGGCACAGCGGTGCTAGCGGGTTAACCCACCCGATAAAGTGAGGAAATCCGCTTAACAGTGTGTGGGTATTTGATGAGAAAATAGATGAATAAAACTGCTTTAAATCAAAGGATGACAGTTATCAATGGCCATTAAAGACCAGCCCCAACCACCTCGTTTTCGCCAAATTAGCAATATTTTGTTATTGCTCTCAAGTTTGTTTTTGCTGGCAAACATCTTTTTACCGAATTTGTTCGGCCCTCAAATTCCGCAAGTACCTTACAGCTTGTTCGTCCATCAAGTACAAGAACAAGATGTAGTCCGAGCTTCGGTAGGTCAAAATGAAATTCGCTACCAACTCAAAGGTGAAGGCGACAAACCCGGTCAAGTGCTGTCAACTACGCCGATTTTTGACCTGGAATTACCTAAACTTTTACAAGAAAAAGGCGTTGAATTTGCGGCAACTCCTCCTTCCAAAAATGGCTGGATCGGCAGTGTTTTAAGCTGGGTAGTTCCGCCGCTGATTTTTGTGGCGATTTTTCAATTTTTCATGAACAGGCAGGGTGGCGGGCCACAGGGCGCGCTCTCGCTGGGCAAAAGCAAAGCTAAGGTCTATGTAGAAGGCGAATCGGCGAAAATTACTTTTGCTGATGTGGCTGGAGTAGAAGAGGCTAAAACTGAATTAGTCGAAGTTGTTGAATTCCTGAAAACTCCTGACAGATTTACGGCAATTGGCGCGAGAATCCCGAAAGGCGTGCTGTTAGTCGGGCCTCCAGGAACTGGCAAAACGCTGTTAGCAAAAGCAGTGGCTGGTGAAGCTGGCGTGCCATTTTTTAGCATCTCCGGTTCGGAGTTTGTGGAACTGTTTGTAGGTGTTGGTTCTGCAAGAGTTAGAGATTTATTTGAGCAGGCTAAGAAACAGGCTCCTTGTATTATTTTCATTGATGAATTGGACGCGATCGGCAAATCTCGTAGCAGTAACGCTAGCTTCGGGGGGAATGATGAACGCGAACAAACTCTGAATCAACTGTTAACTGAAATGGATGGTTTTGCTGCGGGCAATACTACGGTAATTGTGCTGGCTGCAACTAACCGCCCGGAAAGTTTGGATGCTGCTTTGTTACGCCCTGGCCGTTTCGATCGCCAAGTTTTGGTCGATCGCCCCGATTTATCTGGCCGCGAAGCAATTTTGAACATTCACTCTCAAAAAGTGAAGTTGGGCCCGGATATTGACTTGAAGGCCGTCGCCACTCGTACCCCCGGTTTTTCGGGCGCAGATTTGGCAAATTTGGTCAATGAAGCTGCTTTGTTAGCCGCTCGTAACAAGCGACTAACTGTGGCGCAGGAAGACTTTTTTGAGGCGTTTGAGCGCGTTGTAGCTGGTTTGGAAAAGAAAAGCCGGGTGCTCAATGAAAAAGAGAAAAAGATTGTGGCTTACCACGAAGTCGGACACGCGATGGTTGGTGCTGCACTGACCGGCGGCGGCGAAGTGGCCAAAATATCGATCGTCCCGCGCGGTATGGCAGCATTGGGTTACACGTTGCAAGTACCGACAGAAGACCGTTTCTTGTTGGATGAATCGGAATTGCGCGGTCAGATTGCTACACTGCTTGGAGGGCGATCGGCTGAGGAAGTGGTGTTTGGTAGCATTACTACTGGCGCTTCCAACGACTTGCAAAGGGCGACTGATTTAGCTGAACGGATGGTGACAACTTACGGGATGAGTAAGGTTTTGGGGCCTCTAGCTTACGATCGAGGTCAACAATCAATGTTCCTCAATGACGGTATGGGAAATGCCCGCCGCGCGGTAAGTGCTCAGACTGCTGAGGCGATCGACCAAGAAGTGAAGGAAATTGTCGAAACTGCACATCAGCAAGCTTTGGATATTCTGAAAGCCAATCGGGAATTGTTGGAAACAATTACGCAGAAACTGTTGGAAACTGAGGTGGTGGAAGGTGATGCACTTCGCGAATTCCTCCGTCAAGTGCGGCCTTTAGATAAGGTTGCGGCTTCAGTTTAATAGGGTTTAATCGGACTTACGCATGAGGCCCAGAAACCGGGTTTTTTCGAGAATACTCCGCTGTAGGCAGCAGATTCGAGAAAAACCCGGTTTCTTTGTTCGGAGTGGGTAAGTCCTGTTCATAAAGATGTATGATCATTCGAGGGTGGTTGAAAAAAAATCCAAGTTCTGAGTTACTTCTACCCGCGAGATGTGTCCCTTCGTGTAAGCGCCTCCCTTGAGCGAAATTACATAGCCTTTTACTTACTCACTGTTTGACGGATAGCTCATTAATCCAAATATATATAAAAACATCATGGCTAAAGTTAATCTAGATGCTCTGATTCCACGAGAAGATTTTGAAGTAGAAGAAAGTAAAATTTCAACCAAAAAAGAAAAAATTACTATTGATGACATCAAAAAAGATTCATTTTTCTTCCCCGCTGTCAGAAAACCAGATTTCCAAAGAGAAACCAATGAATGGGATAGCCAAAGAATTTGCGAATTAATCAAAAGTTTTATCGAAGGTGATTTAATTCCCGCAATCATTTTGTGGCGAAGTACAGGTGGATACTTATTCGTGATTGATGGGAGTCATAGATTGAGTGCATTGTCTGCTTGGGTTAACAATGATTACGGCGATGGACAAATCTCAAAACTATTTTATGACAGTGTAATTCCTGATGAAAAATTAAATATTGCTGAAGAAACACGCAAACTGATTAACAAAAATGTTGGAGCATACGAGGATTTTAGATTAGCTCTCACACATCCTGATAAAGTTAAACCAGAAATTGTAAAATCCGCACTAAATTTAGCAAGTCTAGCAATTCAGCTTCAATGGGTTGAAGGTGATGCAAGTAAAGCCGAAAATTCATTTTTCAAAATCAATCAGCAAGCTGCCCCCATTGATAAAACCGAGCTCAAACTTCTTGAATCCAGAAAGAAACCTAATAGCATCGCAGCACGCGCAATCATAAGAAGTGGCAAAGGTCATAAATATTGGTCGAGATTTTCAAAGGAAATACAGGCTCAAATTCAAGAAATAGCTAAAGAAATTAATGAGATACTTTTTGAACCGACGTTGCAGACTCCCATAAAAACTTTAGATCTACCCGTGGGCGGGAAATTGTATTCCCCTCAAACTTTACCATTAATTTTAGACTTTGTAAATATTGTTAACACAATAGATTTTAACAATAAGGATTCTAACAATAAGGAAGTTAAGGATGATCTCACAGGTAAAACAACCATAAATTTTTTAAAAAAGGTGAGAAAAGTTGCATATATATTAAATAGCAATCATAAATCCTCTTTGGGGCTACATCCCATTCTATATTTCTATTCACCAAATGGACAACACAGAACTGTCTCTTTCTTTGCTGTTGTTGATTTTGTCATGAAACTAGAGGAAAGAAAGAAGTTAAAGGACTTCATTGGTGTTAGAAAAAATTTTGAAGATTTTCTTCAAAATTACGACTACTTAATTAAACAGATTTATGAAAAGTATAGGGATGTTCAGAAAAGCTACAAACACATATCGAATTTTTTTGAGCAAGTTGTGATTCAGTTAAAAGCTGGAAAAACTCTTGATGACACTCTAAACCAAATTATATCGAGCGATGATTTTAAGTATTTAAATATTCGCAATCAAGAGAAGTCAGTTACTTCATCCACAAAAGAATTCAATACAAATAAAAAGAGTGAGATTATTATAAAAGACCTATTGCGGAGTGTACCGCGCTGTCAAATATGCAACGGATTAATTCACAGAAACTCAATTTCTATCGATCACATACAGCGCAAAGAAGATGGTGGATCGGCAACTTTAGATAATGGGCAGATAACTCATCCATATTGCAATACAGGATATAAAAATTAAGCTTTAAGAAATATCCACAGAAACCCGGTTGCTTCAAAACACCGGGTTTCTAAATATTGCTGCTGCATTTTAGACTGATCAAATTCCGGGCACGTAGGCCATAACTGGAGTACCTTGCTGCTGCTGCGCGATTTCCAAAAGGCGTTGAATGCGATCCTCTGTCGGCGGGTGAGTGCGGAAAAGTGACTGCAAACCTTTAGTCGAAAAAGGATTCACAATCAGCAGGGGCGACATCGCAGGATTGCCGTGCATCGGAATTTCATGACCCATTTTCTCTAATTTTTGCAAGGCGTTGGCTAAACCGATGGGATTATTGGTAATTTCTACCGCACCGCTATCGGCTGCAAATTCCCTGGTTCGAGAAATCGCCAATTGAATTACGGTTGCTGATAGCGGTGCTAAAATGATTAAAAACAGCAAACCAAACGGATTCGCGCCTTGTCTGCTATCCCGCGTTACCGGGCCGTAAAGCGCTCCAAAAGTCAGAATTCGCCCGACAAATGTAATCGCACCGGCAATTGTCCCTGCAACTGCTTGAGTGAGGGTGTCGCGGTTGCGGATGTGCGTGAGTTCGTGCGCTAAAACGCCTTCCAATTCTTCGCGGGAAAGTAGAGTTATGATTCCTTGAGTAACTGCTATTGTCGCGTGTTCTGGGTCTCTTCCTGTGGCGAAAGCGTTGGGAGATTGAGTGGGAACTAGAAATATTTTAGGCACCGGAATTTGGGCTTTTTCGCTCAGCGATGCTACTATATCGTAGATTTCGGGAGCTTCGCTGCGGGCGATCGGCTGAGCGCGGTAAGCCATTAACGCTGCCGTGTCGGAATAGTACCAAGAGCTAAAACTTGAGAAGCCGGCTAGCGCTAAACCGATGTAAAGTCCTTGCTCGTTCCCGATTAAATAATAACTTCCTAAAACGAGAAGGCCGCTTAGGAGTCCTAAGAGAGCGGCTGTTCTGAGTTGATTTGTTCCTAACATGGCGGGTTGAGGGTGATCGCTATTTTGATATTTTTGAGCTTGTAATTAGATTTTCATATTTGCGAGCGATCGCGCCTCTATCTGCCGAAATAACTGGTGTCGCCAATCTGGGGGGGTGACAAAGAGGTCTACGAGATAGACTGTATAAGGGTTGCAGCCCGCATACCTTGTTGATAAAAGCGG
>NZ_JAUBPI010000132.1:0-13535 GCF_036700645.1 Microcoleus sp. S36b_A4
ACACAATCATTCTGCCTATTCAGGACGGCGATGTCTGAGGGGTGAAACCCCTCAGACATTCGCCAACAGTCTCTTTCCAATCGCCGTAATTCCGATCGCCAAAATTGCAATCATTCACCATCCCCCGAAACGCTATCATTTTGCCCAATTACAGGCAACAAATGCTCGTGCAACTTCATCGCTTGCAAACAACTATTAATCCCAGAAACCGCCCGATCGTACTCTTGAATCTTTTGCTCATTCTCAGCTTGCCGCCGCAGATTCCCAGCAATCTTTTCCTCCGCCTCCTGTGCCAAAGTTTGCTCCAAATAATCGCGGGCTTGACTGTATTTCTGCAAAATATCATCAGCTTGCTTTTGGGCCAGCGGCAACAAATGCTCTTTCAGGGTTTGGTTGACAGTTTGGCGGAAAGTTTGCCGAATAGTTCTAGATACTTTCGGCTCAAAATCCAGCCGCAATAATTGCCGAATTGCCGGTTGGGCGTCAACCATATTTTCGCAGTCGAAACCTTGAGAAGTTTGCTGCAATGTTTCCCGGAATTGATAAATCGAAAACGTGCCTTCGTCGTAAAAACGGGGACTTTCTCGCACGTAGCGATCGCACTCAACGCCCGCCGCATTTACCAAAGCATCCGAAACCCGCTTTGATAACTCCTCTAACTGCTGTTCAATTCCCCCGTCGTTCCCCAACAACCGATAAAGTAATCGATAGTATTCAGACTTGCGAACGCTATCTTTCAAATACTGGAAATAATTATCAACCAGTGACTTAGTAGCCTCTACTAAAATATCTTCCAACTGATTCGCTAAATAATAAAGCGCTTCAACTAAAACAGCAATTAAAGGTGCTGTCGCATTGCGGGGATGATTCCGCAGAGTGCGTCCGTAAGCCGCCTCAACAGAAAATCCGTCTAACAATTCATCCAAGCGCCGGATCATCCGAGATTGCAATTGCCGAAAGTCTATATCGAAAATATCGCATCTGTTCATAATCATTTCATTGACTTCTTCGGCGATATGTTCCCGAAAATCCTGTCCGACTTGCTGCAATTCTTGATTTAGTCGCAAAAGTTCCTGTGCTTTCATTGCCTCAATTTCGCGGGGCTGGCTGTCCAAATTCCGCTGAATTGTTTGGTAATGTTTCCGCAGTTGAATGCACAAGTCTTCTAAGTCGTCAGCTAAATTTTTGAACAGTTGCGGCCGTTTTTCTTCGGTGAGGTAACGGGTGATGGCTGTGCGAAAATCTTCGATACCGCTATCTTGAATTAATTGAGCAATTAATGGTTGACCTTGCTCTGCAAGAATCCGCACGTAGTTTTCATTGGGTGTTTCGTAGCTGTTAACTGAAATGCGAAATTTGCTCGGAGATAGCTTGCCGGAATTCGCACAGTATCGGTTAAATTCACTAACAAATTGCGGAGTTTCTTCACTAATACCGATAAATTCTGAATCTAATTTATCATCTACAGAAACTCGCCGTTGACTGGTGGCAAAGATTGTATTTAAACCAAAGCGATCGCGCCCTGTTGTCCCTCGAATCAAACTCCCGTAAAATCCCAACAATCCGCTAGTTTTGTAAACTCTCGCAGTATCGCGAAAGTCGGAATTAATCAGATTTTCTAAGCGCTGTCGCAGTTGCGTGTTGTACCAAGTTTCGTCAATGCGGTTGAAAATGTAAAAAAGTCGATCGCGAATTCCCGGATTTCCCCGTGTTTTTTCCATCAACTCGGTTTCTTCCGTCGTCATTTCCCCAGACGAAGCTGCTTTCAAAACGCACACAACC
Organism: Microcoleus sp. S36b_A4; assembly: GCF_036700645.1. Lineage (NCBI taxonomy): Bacteria > Bacillati > Cyanobacteriota > Cyanophyceae > Oscillatoriales > Microcoleaceae > Microcoleus > Microcoleus sp. S36b_A4. The sequence goes on from NZ_JAUBPI010000132.1 coordinate 1,783, forward strand.
GCCGAAGTATCCGGGCTTTCAATCTTATCATAAGTCAATTCTGCATCCCGCTGCACCGGCGCATCAATTCCCGGCGTATCGATAATAATATTGCCATCTTGCAGCAGCGGATGATAACAGTAATATTCAACTCGCTTGAGTACAGCACTGTTACTACCGCGACGGGCATAACTAGCAGCTTCCTTCAGATTGGAAAAGTTAAACTGTTCCATCGAGTAGGTAGCGTTTTCGAGAGTTTGGATGCGATCGCGATTTGCCTCAAAACCTTCTAACAGCAGCATCAAAGCCTTAGCTTTTTTGGCTAATTCCGATTTATTTTCGCCGCCTTCCGTTTCAATAATTATGTTGCATCCCTGAGACAACAGCGACACTACATCTGTTTGATTAATATTAATTTCAGTAGCTAAACCTAACTGATGGCAAAGCACAGCAGCTTGCTGGCTAATCTCAAACTCGCTCAAAAAAGTGAGAACAACTCGCTCTTTTTCGGGTTCAGCAAAGGCGATATAACATTCCGTACCTGTCGCGTGTCCTTCTGCACTGTAGAGCAATTCTCGCTCCAGCAAAGCATTAATTAGCATGGATTTTCCCGCACTGAAAGCGCCAGCAAACACAATTTCAAACTCAGGAGAAATTGCCTTTTTCAGAGAAGCTTGTACCGCCGTGATATCTTGTTGTCGCAAAGAGGATTCCTGACGCAGCAGTTGCAGTAAGGAGTCAACTTGCTCTTGCAGATTGTTGCATTGAGGGGGCATTTGAGTCATCGCGGCAGACTGCTCCTGATTGTGGGAAAATTACCTTATTGTTAATTCTCTGCTAGTTCAGGAATAATCACAACAGTAATTTTACTTATGCGATCCAGGATTGCTGAAAGTGCGATCCTCTTCGAGGGCTGCGCTAACGGCTATTCTGGCGACAAATCCTATCGTTTACGGTTGTTTGGGAATTATTAAACCGCAGAGGCCGCAGAGGGCGCAGAGGAAGAGAAGAGAGATGAATAATTGCTATACCCACGGATTTGATATCATCTATTTACAGCCAAGTGGCTAAATCTGATATGTCCGTAAAATTTAGCCAAGCATCTCCTAATTTTTCGTACAAGATTAGTAGTAAGGCGCGCATTATTGCGCCCCTACAAAATTAAACTGGCGCATTGCGTACTCTACATTAAACCGATAAATCCTGACGCGGTTTAAAAGACTCAACCTGCCGCAACTTTTCGTATAATTCCCGTTCCTCTTCACTAATTTCTTTGGGAATTAACACCTGAATTTCTACTAATTGATCGCCCCGATCGCCATTTCCGGTCGGATAGCCCTTGTTAGCCAGCCGCAACCGCTTTCCAGAGGTTACTCCCGGTGGCAATTTCATCTTTACCAGGCCGTCCAGCGTCGGTACTTCAATATCTCCCCCCAACACCGCTTCGCTGGGAGTCAGTGGCAATTCGCAGCAAATATCTGACATTTCCAAGCGAAAAAATGGATGCGGAGAAACTGTGATTTTCAAATATAAATCTCCGCCGCCCATACCTTGATTTCGCAAGCGAATCCGCTGACCTGATACCATAGCAGAAGGCAGATTTACCTCGATCGCTCTCCCGTCTTCCAGACGAATTCGCTCGGTACCACCCGAATAAGCCCTTTCCAAAGGCAGAGTTAGCCTGGCCTCAATGTCTCTTCTCGTTTCGCGATCGACTGTTTCCCGTCGCATTTCGCGATCGACTATATCCCGTCGCATTTCGCGATCGACTGTTTCCCGCCGCATTTCGCGATCGACTGTTTCCCGCCGCATTTCGCGATCGTCGAAATCCCTTCTAGGTGGGCGAGAATTAGCAACATAACTCGTTTTCTTAGAAGCCGTACTCCACGGTTCAGAGGAGGCTACTCCCGGTGCATCATTCGCTGTCGCCATCCTCACTTCCCGGCGTCTTCCGAGCACTTGATCGAGAAATTTATTAAAATCCGAGTAATCACTAAAATCGACATCTTCGGCCGGTTTTTTCCGGGTAGTTTTAGTGTTTCCCCAAGTTTTGAAATTGGGAAGTCGCACCCCTTGCTTTCCTTGAAATCCCTTTTGTTTCCAAAATTTACTAAACTGATCGTATTGAGCGCGCTTCTCGATATCGGAAAGAATATCATAAGCTTCATTAATATCCTTAAACCTATCTTCAGCAGATTTATCACCTGGATTTACGTCAGGGTGCAACTGTCTTGCTAGCCGTCGATAGGCTTTTTTTATCTCATCAGCCGTGGCATCTTTGGGCACTCCCAAAATTAGATAGTAATTGCGAAAATTCTGCATAGTTAGTCATTAGTCATTAGTTATTAGTCATTAGTCATTAATTATTATTAGTCATTAGTCATTAGTCATCCTGCTTCCCTGCTTCAAACTAGGGACTAATGACTAGGGACTAATGACTAACCACTAATTACAGCCAATCGTCGTCATCATCCCAATCGTCGCTTTGATTTTGATAAGGGCGAGTGGGGCGATTAGCACTGCTTCTACGATCGTTCATACGATCGTTCATACGATCGCCCATACGATCACCGGTGCGATCATAGGGTCGATCGTATGGGCGATCGGGAATTGGATCGACAGTCGATCGCCTGTAAGGCTTAGCATTGGTATAATAGCTGCTGTCATCGCTGCGCCGCTTCGTACCGTCGCCCGTAAAAGTCCGCTTCACAGACTCAAAGAAATCGTCATCATCGTCATCATCAGCAAAAGCTGAAACTTCTCGGCTCAAATCGTAAAGAGCATCTTGCAAATCCGAACCAATCTGGTCAACTCCCCGTTCATCATTGCGTTCCAAACTGTCTCGCAATTCCCGAATTAAAGTTTCAATTCGCTGGCGGCTTCTTTGAGCAAACTGCATTCCGCGATCGAGCGCAACTTCCCGCAACTGCCGCTCCGCTTGATAAGCTAAAGCTTCAGCGCGATTGCGTTTTTCCACCTTTTCCCGCTGCAACTTATCAGCTTGAGCAAACTGTTCCGCATCGCGAATCATTTGATTCACTTCCTGCTGACTCAGCGTCGAAGCACCTTGCACAGTAATGCTTTGTTCCCTGCCGGTAGTTTTGTCCAAAGCAGTCACCAACAGCATCCCGTTAGCATCAATATCAAAAGCTACTTGCACCTGCGGAATCCCTCGCGGTGCCGGCGGAATTCCAGTTAGTTTAAACCGTCCCAAAGACTTATTATCTCGGCCTAATTCCCGTTCGCCTTGGATTACGTGAATTTCTACCACAGTTTGGTTGTTTTCAGCAGTCGAAAAAATGTCCGATCGCCTGACGGGAATAGTAGTATTCCGAGGAATCAGTTTTTTCATCACCCCGCCGATCGTTTCCAAACCCAGTGACAGCGGCGTCACGTCCAACAGCAGCACATCGCGGACATCCCCACCCAAAATCCCCGCTTGAATTGCCGCACCCACCGCCACAACTTCATCGGGATTCACATTTTGATTCGGCTCTCGATCGATCAAACTGCGAACAACTTCCTGCACCAAAGGAATGCGAGTCGAACCGCCGACTAGCACAACTTCATCAATGCGAGAAGGACTCAAACTTGCATCAGCCAAAGCTTGTTTTACTGGCCGCCGCAACCGCTGCACCAAATCTGTGCACAGTCCCTCAAATTGACCGCGAGTCAGCCGCGTTTCCAGATGCAAAGGCCCGTCTTCATTCGCATCGATAAACGGCAAATTAATCTCCGTGACACCGACGCCAGACAGCTCAATCTTGGCTTTTTCTGCCGCTTCGATCAAGCGCTGCAAAGCTTGCCGGTTGCGTCGCAAATCAATTCCTTCTTTTTCTAAGAATTGTTCTGCCAACCAGTCAACAATTTTAGAGTCAAAATCATTGCCACCCAATTGAGTATCGCCGCTAGTTGCTTTGACTTCAAATACTCCGTCTCCCACGTCTAAAATCGACACATCAAAAGTACCGCCGCCCAAATCAAACACTAAAATAGTTTGACTTTCTCGCCTCTCCAAACCGTAAGCCAAAGAAGCCGCTGTCGGCTCATTTAAAATCCGCTTGACATCAAGTCCGGCAATTCGTCCAGCATCCCGCGTCGCCTGTCGCTGCGAGTCGTTGAAATAAGCGGGAACAGTAATTACAGCCCCCGTCACCTCTTGTCCCAGATAGCGACTGGCTTCATCGGCTAGTTTCCGCAAAACCATCGCCGAAATTTCCTCTGGGGCAAAATCTTTTTTCAGGCGGGGACACTTGATTTTGATGTTCCCGTTTTCGTCGCGGCGAGTTGTGTAAGGGACGCGCTTTGATTCTGGAGTCAGTTCGGTATATTTGCGTCCGATGTACCGCTTGACACCGTAAAAGGTGTTTTGCGGGTTGAGAACAGTCTGGCGTCTGGCCATCTGTCCCACCAGGCGTTCTCCTTCCTTTGTGAAAGCGACTACCGAGGGAGTTGTCCGCATCCCTTCTGCATTGGCAATCACAACCGGTTTGCCGCCTTCCATGACGGCTACTACTGAGTTTGTTGTTCCGAGGTCAATGCCAACTACTTTACCCATGCGTCAGTTGTCTCCTGTGGCGTTGTGTGTAGCCTTTTCAATATAAGCGTTAAGTATGATTGCATTTATTGTACCGCGTCGAGAAGCGGGGGCTGCGGAGGGATTGCCTCACCTGCGGCTGAGCCTGGGGTGCGATCGATCCGCTGATGGATTGGCGATCGCCTTTAGGAGTAGGAGTGTCACCTTGGGAAAGCAGTGTATGTCCATCTTTTGACAGCAAAAAAAAAATTTATAATAGATTAACTAATGCGTTTTGCTAAACTAAAAACAGCTAGCAGGATTGTTGAGCAAACAGGAACATAAAAATATGGCTGTCAACTCTGTTCAAAATTCAGAATCCTCTCAAGAACACTCGATAGTTGACGTGCAGCAAACAAGCTGCTGCATTGTGGGAGGTGGGCCTGCAGGTGCTGTTTTAGCATTACTTTTAGCGCGGCAAAACATTCCCGTCATGCTGCTAGAAGTACACAAAGATTTTGACCGAGAATTTCGTGGCGATACGCTGCATCCGTCAGTAATGGAAATTATGGAGCAATTGGGTTTAGCAGAAAAATTGCTGGGATTGCCCCATACAAAAATGCGTAAACTCACTATCCAAGCTGCTGGAAATACCGCCACAATCGTAGATTTGTCCAGTCTCAAAACCAAGTATCCTTACATCACTATCCTTCCCCAAGTCAAGTTTCTCGAATTCATCACTGCCCAAGCGCAGCGCTACCCCAGTTTCCAGCTAGTAATGGGAGCTAATGTCCAAGAAATGATCGTAGAAAATGGGGTTGTGTGCGGAATTCGATACCGGGGACGCGGGGGATGGCATGAAGTGCGATCGACCCTCACCGTCGGTGCAGATGGTCGCTTTTCCCGCCTTCGCCAATTAGCAGGTTTTGAACCGATTAAAACTTCCCCGCCGATGGATGTTCTTTGGTTTCGTTTGCCGCGCAGTCCCCATGATGTCCAAGATTTCGGCGTGGGAGGTCGAGCTGTTGGAGGTCATTTATTAGCCATGATTGACCGCTTGGATTATTGGCAACTCGGTTACATTATTCTGAAAGGCAGCTATCAGAAATTGCGCGAATCAGGAATAGAAGCTTTGCAAAAAGCTGTTGCTGAATTAGCACCAGAATTTGCAGATAGGGTCGAGCAACTGAAAGATTGGTCGCAAATTTCTTTTCTGTCGGTTGAATCGAGTCGCCTTCCCCGCTGGTATCATCCCGGTTTACTCTTAATTGGGGATGCCGCTCACGTCATGTCGCCCGTAGGCGGTGTGGGAATTAACTATGCTATTCAAGATGCTGTCGTTGCGGCTAATGTACTCAGCACCCCCCTGCAAAATAATCACTTGCATCTGTGGGATTTGGCAGAGGTGCAGCGACAGCGGGAGTTGCCCACGCGGGTAATTCAAGCATTTCAATCCTTTGTACAGGAGCGAATTATTAAGGGGGCATTAGATACAAATCGACCGTTTACACCGCCACTTTTGTTGCAGTTACCAATTTTGCGAAATATTCCCGCGCGATTAATTGGTTTTGGATTAACTCGGGTGCGTGTGCGAAATTAATCAGATACACCAATCCTAAATATAAAGGTAGAATGACGCACGGGTGGTCACAAACTGGGTTTTTTGACGAAAATCTTTCGGACTCGCCCATAAATTCGGTAAAAAACCCGGTTTGTTTGGCATAGATGAGTAATTCCTGACAAGATTGAATTTCAGTACAAACTTAACGAGGTCAGAGTTATGCAAAGTATTAAAGTACGATCGCGCGTTGGTGCAGACAGAATTACTTCTTGAGAAATATTGTTTGCAGACTTAGAGGAAAATGATGATCGAACAACTAACCCCGCAACAACAAGCCCTGATTCCAGTTTATCGAGAACACTGGCGAAAAATTGCACTCTCTACTGAGCCGATCGAGCGCGAAGCAGCAGCAAAAAAATCCGTAAGATTTGCCTATGCAGCCCTCGGCTATAAAGAGCCGCAGATAATAATCTGTGATAGCCCCCGTGCAGCTTTCGATCGCATCTTTATCCCAATTTTTGAAACCTGCCAAAAATCTCCATCTGGGAGAAATATCAAACAAGAAATAACCGCAGTTTTAGGCCATGATCTGACATACAAAATTCTGACTCAAATAGTGACCAGAAAAGAGGAGTTTTTTTTTCTCTGGTGAATACAGAGGCATCTAGATTTCTAAGATACCAATTGGTAGACTATTTCAACCTGCTGCTGTGGTCAGCATTTGGCAGTTTAGAAAGTTGTATCAATTTTCGCGGGCAAATCACCCAAATTTATACATGGCACGAAAGATGGCGTAAATTCGATAGGTTTGCCAGACACCAACATAATGACATCAATAAATTTTTTTTCGCATCGATATCTCGCGGCGCGTTAAGTGATTTCTATATTTCAGTATTAAACGGCGATCGCGATCCAGTTAAATGGAGAGCATTTCAGTTGCTAGTTGCCAACTGTGGGTGGATTTATCCTTTTGAAAATACTTGTATTGTGTGCGATCGTCCCCGCATTCTATCCTTCGACAGTGAACACCGCCTCCACGCCGAAGGAGGGCCCGCCATTCAATTTGCTGACGGATACAGCCTCTATGCTTATCACGGCGTCACCTTACCCGAAAAATACGGCAAAATCCATCCGAACGAATGGCGATCGGAACTGCTTTTAAAGGAAGAAAATACCGAATTAAAGAAATTCCTAATTCAAACAATTGGTGATAACTGATATCTGGCATCAATAGTTATAATTTCAGTTAAAACCTTCATTGCTCTCCCTACCAAAAACTCCTACAGTCTAAATAAAACTATGAAATTCACCCTAGATGTAGAAAACAATCCCACAGGCTGACCCGACCACACTCAGCTACCAGAATCCGACGGTAGTTTTGTGAAAAATTTTCAAGAACATCCCCAAAGCATCCTGCTAACAGATTCAATTACTCCCGTTTTGCAGAAAATTCACGCTGACGGTAACTATTGTATCGGTCAAGATATAGCAAGTCTATTTGAGTTGTGAATGTAGAACAACCTGAAACGCTTGTGATGATTGAATCGATTGTTTACAAATCAAATGGTTTTGCTATAGTGGTATTTATTGGCGATTGACTGACACGCTACAAGGCGGTGCAGAAGCGCCAGACTGGTTTTATGTACCCCTAATGTTCCGCCAACTATTGATGGTCAATCGCGCCGTTATTATGTGATGTGGCAAGAATTTGTATCGCCGTTAATTGTGTTAGACTTTGTATCGGGCAATGGTGCAGAAGAACGGGACAGAACGCCTTTTTTGCGATCGGTTAACAGGAAACTAAGCCGGGTAAATTCTGGATTTATGAAAATGTCATCCATCCGGCATTTTACGGTATTTATGAAGTAACCAAGGCTAGCGTTGAAGTCTATCATTTGATCGAAAATAGGTATCAATTAGTTGCTGCAAATGAGCGCGGTCATTATCCGATCGCACTATTAGGAGTGGAATTGGGAATTTGGCAAGGTATGTATCAAAATGTGGAATTACCTTGGTTGCGCTGGTGGGATAGTCAAGGGAATCTGTTGTTATCTGGATCTGAAAGAGCAGAACAAGAGCGGCAAAGAGCCGATCGCGCCGAAGACCAATTAGAGCAATTGCGCGCTCAGTTGCGATCGGCTGGCATTGAACCGGAATTGTGAATTGTCTGCAAGGGCGATCGCGCCCATCCCCAGTGATCGCATCTAAAAACTTTACAATGGCGATCGGGAACATCGATCGCTCCTATTGAAGCTAAAATCAAACAACAACCCAAAATAAATCTATGGGACTCTTTGACAAGATTCGCGGCGAATTTGTCGATATCATCGAATGGTTGGACAATACCAGCGACACCATTGCCTATCGATTTGAGCGTCACCAAAACGAAATTAAACAAGGTGCTAAACTAACTGTACGACCCGGACAAATAGCAGTCTTTGTCAGCGAAGGTCAAGTTGCCGATGTATTCGCTCCGGGAATGCACGAACTGTACACCCGTAACTTACCCATTCTGAGTACCTTAAAAGGTTGGCCCTACGGTTTCAACTCTCCCTTTAAAGCAGAAGTCTACTTTTTTAACACCAAAATATTTACCAACCTGAGATGGGGAACCTCTAACCCTGTAATTATCCGCGATCCAGAACTCGGCCCAGTGCGAATGCGGGCTTTTGGCACATACAACATTAAAGTTTCCCATCCAGAACAACTCTTAAAACAACTAATCAGCACTGACGGACTATTTCAAGTAGATGAAATCAGCGAACAACTACGCAATACAATAGTCAGTGCCTTTGCTAATTGGGTTGGCAATTCCCGCGTTCCCCTGCTGGACTTTGCAGCCAACTACACGCAGATGGGCGAACAGGTACGAGTTGCCATAGAGCCAAGTATCCAGCAGTTTGGGTTAGAATTAACTCAGATATTAATTGAAAATATCTCGATGCCGCCTGAAGTTGAAGAAGCACTCGACAAACGAGCCTCGATCGGACTTCTGGGAAATATGCAGCAATATACCCAATATCAAGCTGCTAACGCCATAGAAGCATCAGCAAATAACCCCAGCGGCGGCAATCAAGCATTAGAATTTGGCATGGGAATGGCACTAGGTCAACAAATGACAAATATGATGCAGTCACCAGGATCGCAAACTCCGCCGCCACCTCCCCCGCCAACACAAACTCAGTGGTATATTGCCCAAAACGGTCAACAAGTAGGCCCTTTTGGATTGGAGCAACTTTTGCAAAATGGTTTAACACATCAGGTAATGGTGTGGCGTGCGGGTTTTGACGGCTGGAAGTTAGCATCGCAAGTGCCGGAATTAGCATCTTTGTTGGCGACAGTACCGCCGCCTCCCCCGCCAGCCGCCGCCTAAAATTTTGCATATTTAGTTAATTGGTAATTGGTAATTAATCTGCTTTCCCGATTACCAATTACCAATTACATCACCAATAAACTATTATGAATACTTCTGAACCTGCTGTTAAACGTTTTCCCTGTCCTAGCTGCGGGGCTTATTTAGAGTTCAACCCTCAAGCAGGAAAGCTCAAGTGTGCTTACTGTGGCTGGGAGGATGCAATTCCCCAAACTGCTGAAGAGGTAAAGGAGAACTCTTACGAACAATATCTACAATTCGACGAAACAACGCTGACAACTTTATCAACAACAGCCCTTGAAGTAAAATGCAATGATTGCGGAGCAAGTGTTACTTTTGAACCGCCGAAAGTAGCGGGTAAATGCCCATTTTGTGCTTCTCCAATTGTGACGCAACCTGCAAAGGCTAGCCCTACCGTGCAACCAGAGGGAATTGTACCTTTTGAAGTTACTGATAAACAGGCCAGAGAAAGCATTCAGAAATGGCTCAGCAATCGCTGGTTTGCTCCCTCCGCTTTGAAATCCCTAGCGCAACAGGAGAAAATTCAAGGGGTTTATTTGCCGTTTTGGACTTACGACACTTATACGGTTAGTTACTATCAGGGTTCTCGCGGAGAACACTACTACGTGACTGAAACTTATACGGAAACAAACTCGCAGGGCGAAACTGAAACTAAAACTCGCCAAGTGCAGCATACCAGGTGGTGGCCTGCTTCTGGCAGAGTCGATCGCTTTTTTGACGATATTCTGATTCCGGCTACAAGTTCGATCGATCGCCCGCGTCTGGATGCGTTAGAACCTTGGCATCTCAAGGAGTTGCTGCGCCCTTACAATTCATCTTATTTAGCTGGGTTTGAAGCACAGCGATCGCAAGTTTCTCTCACTCAAGGATTTGAATCTGCTAAAAATGTCATGGCCTCTACTATTCATTTCGATGTTTGTAGGAATATTGGTGGCGACGAGCAGCGGGTTCACAGCATTTCCACTGATTACAATGCTATCACTTTTAAGCATATTTTGCTACCTGTGTGGTTGTGTGCCTATCGTTATCAAAACCAGCGATATCAAGTAATGGTTAATGCACGCACCGCTGAAGTTCAAGGCGAACGTCCCTACAGTGTTTGGAAAATTACTGCTGCTGTTGTTAGCGGCGTCGTGCTTGCGGGTGTTATGTACCTATTGTTTACTGGTAATTGGAAATATATCCGTGTTCCCGGTGTGCCTCAACCGCAACCCCAACCAACTTCCCTACCTGTACCTAGCCAAAGTTTACCGCCAGTTCCTATTCCCTCTACCGCGCCTGTACCTAGCCAAAGTTTACCGCCAGCGCCTATTCCCTCTACCGCACCTGTACCCAGCCAAAAATTACCGCCAGCGCCTGTTCCCTCTACACTCTAGTAATTCTGGATGGAGCAGTCACCGGAGGCTGCGGAGGCATCGTAGGTGTAGTAGTCACGATCGAGGTCAATCGATTTTAGATTTTAGATTTTAGATTTTAGATTTTAGAGGCGACCCCACGGATAAATGCGGGGGCTTGAGGATTTTCGATTTTGGATTTTGGATTGATTTCACGGATAAATCACGTGGCGTGTACCATCAAGAAATTCGCTTGTCAGTAAAATTAACTCAATTCTTATTTGCTCCGAATCAATAAATTTAAGGTAAATCTACCTTAAGGAGTACACGAGAGGGTTTTCAGGTAATTTTTTTACAACACCTAAATTAAAGAGAGCTTATTCTCTTTAATTTAGGTGTGGCTTTAAGGATAGATTATGAGTATAGTCGATTTAATTGTACTGAGAGTTTTAATAAAAAATACTATTTTCAGAAAAGATATATAGAATACGACCTATCAACATTTAAGAACACGTTGAAAAACGGCACTTTCTTTATAGGATATTAAACATACTGAGACAGCGAAACTTGTAAATACTTTGTGTCAAAAATCAAACAAATATTTAATTACTAAATAAAAAAATAACAACAGAATTGGAGAATCAATTGTATGAATCAAAATCAAATTAAATGGTTCGCCGCAGCTCTAATGCTAATAGACCACATCGGATTTATGCTTGAAGCAGAACCCATGCGTATCATCGGCCGCCTCAGTTTCCCGTTGTTTAGTTGGGTGTTTGCTCAAAATTGGAAACGACCGGGGGACAAAAATCCTCTAATTACTCGATTGATATTATTTGGGGTACTTTCTCAAATACCTCATATGTTACTTTTTGGCAATTTACAGTTAAACCTGGGGGGGTGACAAAGAGGTCTACGAGATAGACTGTATAAGGGTTGCAGCCCGCATACCTTGTTGATAAAAGCGGC